>JAJAYX010000829.1 GCA_026785985.1 Rudanella sp.
CATCCGGGTATTGCGACCGGTCAATCTTTGGGTAAAAGCGGGTCAGGGTCGAGTCGGTTTGCAGCCGGTAGTCGTTGAAACTGTTGATCTGCCGCAGGTAATCGAGCCGGTGAAAGAGTTGAAACCCCTCGGCCAGTTTGTATTGCTGATAGAGGTGCCACATGTTGCGCAGTTCCTTGCCATCGGCCCGGCCCAAATAGGGGTTTCCTTCATAATAGAACTGATCCAGCGTGCCATCGGCACGAGGGTTCGGTAACACCCCGCCCTGTTCGGGTATATCGTGATTAAGGTGGTTGAAGTGGGCGAGGAGTGTATATTTTTCATCTTTGGTGCGGTAGTTCATATGGCCCACAAAGGCCCAGCTTTGCGCTAAAAAAATATCGTTGGAGCTGGCCGTAAGCGTTTGTGCGCCAAATTGTTTTCGGGAAGTAACCCGCTGCGCATTGAAACCAACATTGAAGCGGGGGTTGATATTCTGACTGTAATCGAAATTCAGAACATTCTGATTTCGCCCGCCCAGCACAAAATACATGCGCGTAAACGGCGATTTAGTGTCGTAGTATTTTATCTGACTTTGTTGATACGCATAGGGCAAAAACACCGAATAGCCCGTTTGTGCGCCAATCTGTGTGGGTTCCTGGTAGAAAACGGGACGCAATGCCGTGCCGAGGTTGCCCAAATCCTGGTAGAGATTACCATTGCGCTGCACAAAATTATAGAGGTGAACACCATCGAGCAGCGTATCGGTTGTGAACAGTGTTTTGCGGTTGTTCAGCACATCGGCTTCCAGATAGTAGCGCGTTGTGCGGGGACCATAAATCACCTTCGTGGAGTCGTCGATACTGCCCCGCCCCGTCGAAGAGGATCCACTGGCACCGGGCCGCCCGCCGGTTTGCCCCCCGAAGCCCCCCGCCCGGCCCGGCAAGGTTGACCCCGGAAATCCCTGCGCCAGCACTGCCTGGTTGAACAAGGCCGTACTGAGACAAAAACTAATCAGGAAAACGAGTCGGGCGAAAAAAGAGAACGCGGTCAATGGAAACTGGAGTTAATTGGAGTCAGACAATGGGCATTCAGCGGTAGTAGCCCGCCATCATTTAATAACGCAAAAATATGTTAAAACGCCGTAAGCTGAGTTCCATGTGGTCGGGTTAAGCATTTTTAGGATTAACCACTCCCATAATCTGTTCCCAAAAAGCGGCTTCATCGTCTAACAAACGCATGGCTACAGGCAAATAATACAACGGTAAGGTGGCCCGTTCTTCGGCACGAAGCAAGGGGTCAATTTTCACCCAGTCCTTTTCGGTAGTGAGCAGCATGGCATCAGGAGGCAAGCCCTGAATCATCCTGTCCACGTCAGAACGGGTATAGACATAGTGATCCTTGAAGTGATGGTGGCGAAGCAGCGAAAATGTTTGGCTGACATAGTTTTCCAGCAGATCGGCATTGGCTAATCCTGAAACTAGCACAACCGTTTTTTTTTCATTAAACCCAACTATCTGATTATCAAATGATTCTGGGGTTCCGTAGCACAAAGTCGAAAAAAAGACCGGGGTTTCAGTAACTTTGTAGGGAGTTATTTCATCTATGATCTGCTGTTTTTCACTAGCCGATAGATTATCCGGGCATTTGGTCACCACAATCAGGTCGGCCCGTTTGGCACCATGCCGCCGTTCGCGTAGCCGACCCTCTGGAAAGGGGTGGTCATGTTGGAAAGGCCGGTTATAATCGGAGAGCAAAATAGAGAGGTGTGGTTTCACGGCGCGATGCTGAAAAGCATCATCCAGCAACACGAGGTTAACCTCGGGGCACTGGGCCGACAGTTGTTGCAAGCCCTTCACCCGGCGTTCGGCAACGGCAACCACCAGTTGACGGCCAAATTTTCGATATAGCTGGGTGGGTTCGTCGCCGATCGTGTGGGCGGTGTCAGCCGGACTGGCTAACCGAAAACCAGTTGTGCGTCGGCCATATCCCCGGCTCAACGTTGCCATTTGTAGAGGAAACTGGTTCAATTGCTTTGTTGGCAACGCACCGCTAAGTAACTTCCGAACTAAAAATTCGATCATCGGTGTTTTGCCGGTTCCGCCAACCGTCAAATTTCCAACACTGATTGATTTTTGTTTGGGTCGAAAAACGGGCTTTATCTGCCTATCATACAGACAGTTACGATAGTCGAGTAGTTGACCATACAAAGCACTGAACGGGCGCAGGAATAACGTTGACACAAAAAGACAATTACAAATCTGAGATTTCTTTGTTTTATTCGCACTCAAAAGTACCACAATTCCTATTCCCAATACCCCCTGACACCGCCCCACAGTATCTATGGCCTTAGTATCCGACTACCTGAAACATACACTTCAATTTCGATTTGAAGCCGGTACGTCGAGGGGCGTGTTAACAGAAAAAGACTCGTATATCGTTCGTATCTACGATAACGAAAATCCTTCTGTTATGGGCCTGGGTGAGTGTGGCCCACTCCGGGGTTTGAGTTTAGACGACCGCCCCGATTTTGAACAACAGCTTAACGAACTCTGTCAGTATTTCAGCAAGCTCGACCTCCAACTGTTTTCCTGGAATGTCCCAATTGTTCTGAATCAATTGATCGGCCAGAAATTACCCAGCATTTTGTTTGGCTTTGAAACGGCAATGCTCGATTATCTGTCGGGGGGGCAACGAATTATTGCCGATAATGATTTTGTGCGGGGAACCCGAAGTTTACCCATCAATGGGCTGGTCTGGATGGGTGACCCACCCTTTATGCAACGCCAGATCGAAGAAAAACTGGCCGCTGGCTACACCACCCTGAAACTGAAGATTGGAGCTATCGACTTTGAGCAGGAACTCGATTTATTGGCTTCGATCCGGGAACGTTTCTCTCCCGATCAAATTACGATTCGGGTTGATGCCAATGGCGCATTTGGCCCTGACGAAGCAATGGATAAGCTAACTCGCTTATCGGCTTTTCAGTTGCATTCCATTGAGCAACCTATTCGAGCTGGAGACCCCGATATGATGGCTGAGCTGTGCCAGCAATCACCCGTTCCGATTGCCCTTGATGAAGAACTGATTGGCCACATGGAGTATGTGGATAAATTCAGGCTACTGAAGAAAATCCAACCTCAGTTTGTGGTTTTAAAACCCACGCTGATTGGTGGTCTTCGCCACGCCGACGAATGGATTGAACTAGCCAATCGGCTCAATATTGGCTGGTGGATCACTTCGGCTTTGGAATCTAATATTGGGCTGAATGCCATTGCCCAATACACGGCAAAATACCGGTATCTGCTGCCCCAGGGATTAGGCACCGGCCAACTGTATCACAATAATTTTGATAGCCCCCTTCGCACCGAAAATGGACAAATCAGGTATGAACCTGGGGGGGCGTGGGAGTTGAAAAGTATAATGCGTAATGGTGAATAAGTAATGGTGAATGCTACTGGTGCATTTATCATCACTTATTCACCCTTATGCCTTCGTTATTACTTCCCAAACAGGCCGCCCAGCATACCGCCAAGGCCACCGCCCTGCTGTTGCTGTCCACCGCCACTGCCGCCCATAAATCCACCGGCAACGCGCATCAGATCGCCCATGTCGAGTTTGCCGTCGGCCATTGCCGTCGAAGCTATACCCATCCAATCAACGCTGGCCGCTTCCTCCTTGCCCGTTACCTGCTTCATAATACCGCCCACGTCCACACTAGGATCGGTTGGATCGGTTGCCTTGTTAAAGAACTTTTCGAGCACCATTGGTACAACCGTACCGGCAATACCACCGGCTACACCCTGCGATACGCCCAAACGACCCATCAGGCTACCCACCACATTGTTCATGATGCCGCCCATAACTGGATTTTTCATGTTGCCGGCTCCACCCTGCTGACCCATGATCGTACTGAGTAAACCACCTACGTTGCCCCCCTGAGCCTGTTGCGTTAACCCGCCCATGATGCCATCCATAACTGATTGCATAGCGGTTTCGTTTTGCTCGTTTGGAACAGCAGGGTTGTTGATAATCGCGTCGCCCGATTGCTGACGAACCAGGTTCATTAATGTTTCTAACACGGTTAATGTCTTGATTAAAGGTTAAAATGACAAGTTTATTTATTGATTTCTGGCTCGAAAAGTAGGCATAAAATGGCAACAGTTTACTACATACGCCGTAAATTAGCCCCAAATCGACTTCATGCCCTATGACGAAGAAACCCCGCAAGAGTAACACATCCGCAAACATACCGGAAACTCCTAAAACTGAAACGGTTTCGGAAACACGCCCCGCAGACATGCCATCGGCTCTCGAACAAACCATTAAGCCACTCATAGCTGATTTACTATACCCCAGCGAATCCGATGAACCACTCACTTATGTGACGTGCTATCTTAAGCAGGAAAGCTGCCTCACTGGCAGTCAGATCGAAGAATGGTTGATGTTGCCCCCGGCTGTTTTTGTAGAAGAAGTTCCGGAAACCAACTTCTGGAAGCCTGTCACAAGGGACGAGGAGTGGTACGGGGAGGAAGAAAAAAAACGCAGCGTAGCGTTCTGGCACTTACAACAGGAAATCGAAAAACACCTCAGTACGCGGCAGGTATTCCGCGTTGGCGACACCGAAATAGATATTTACCTCCTCGGTCGAACAACCGAAGGCAGCAGGGCAGGATTGAAGACAAGGGTGGTGGAAACGTAAAAGGCAAAGGACGAAGGATTGGCTGACACGTGGTGTGTTCGTTCGTGTCAGCCAACCCTTCGCCCCTCACCATCAATATGTCGTTGCCATTTTCGGCTCCATAATAAAATTCAGCAAGTCCTGATTAAGCATAGCCCGTTCTGTGTAATACAGGCCGTGTGGAGCACCATCGTAGATTTTATAGGTGGCGTGCATCATCAGGTTGGCTGTCTGCTCGCCCGACGATTCGATGGGAACTATTTTGTCGGAATCGCCGTGGATAATCAGCGCAGGAACCTTGATACCCTGCACGTCGGAGCGAAAATCGGTTTCTGAAAAGGCCCGCGCACAGTCGATGGTTGCTTTGGGCGAAGCGAGATAAGCCCGTATAAAGTCACCGTCGAGCATGGCCTGACTAACGGGCTTGCTGATCAGATTAACTCCATAAAACTGTTTGGCAAAGGTTTGCAGGAAATCAGCCCGGTCTTTTTTGATGTTGTCAACCATGTCGTCGAACGTCGATTTATCAACCCCATCCGGGTTGTCGTCCGTTTTGAGCAAAAAAGGCGTAACGCCACTCACCAGCACCACTTTTGCTACACGGACACCATTATGGCGACTCATGTAGCGGGCAATTTCACCAGCGCCCATCGAGAACCCCACGAGCGTTACGTCCTGAAGGTTTAACTCGTCCAGAACCGCCTTCAGATCGTCGGCAAAGGTATCGTAGTTATACCCGTCAAATGGCTTCGATGATTTTCCAAATCCGCGCCGGTCATAGGCAATGCAGCGCAGCCCCTGTTGAGGAAGTTCAGTGAGTTGATATTCCCACATTTGGTGATCTAATGGCCACCCATGAATAAAGACAACGGGCTGACCCTGACCGTAATCTTCGTAAAAAAGGCTTACGGGTTCGTTCTGGCGATTGTCGCCGGTTTTGATGTAAGGCATAACGTTTTTGAAGTTAGTACTACATTCTACTAACTCTACCTTATGACAATAGTTTTGTATTGGGCCTTGTTTCTATTACTTTCTGGCGTAATGGTTCAGCCGAAGGGTGGCCCACTTGTGCGTAGCTAAATCGAGTAGGGTGAGGGCCTGTATCATGGCCTCATCGAGCGGCATCGACAAAGGGGTAATTGGTATGGCTTCGAGCAGGCCCAGATGATTGAGTTGCTCCTGATTCAGGGCCAGTCGGCCACAAAACGCTACGACCGGAATTTTATAAGGCTCGGCTAAACGGGTTAGACCAGCCACCACCTTACCCGACATAGTCTGTTCATCGAGGCTTCCTTCACCCGTGATTATCAGATCAGAACGGCTTATTTCGCCATCCATATCAAGCACTTCCGAAACAAGATTAAAGCCATTTTGAAACGTTGCTTTCAAAAATACCCGTGCTCCATATCCAAGCCCACCGGCGGCACCACTTCCGGGCTGATCAGCCTCCTCGATACCAAAGTCCCGTTTTAATACCTGATCAATGGCTCGCAATCCCCTATCCAACTCCCGCACCATTGGCGGGCTTGCCCCTTTCTGAGGACCATAAATATGGGCGGCTCCGTTTAGGCCATACAGGGGATTTTCGACATCGCAGGCAACACGAAATTTAACATCCCGCAGATTTACATCAAACGAAACCCGTCGAATCCGATCAACATGCTGCATCGACTGCCCAACGGGTCGCAGGGGCGTATTATTCTTGTCCAGAAATTCGTACCCCAAAGCCGAAGCCATACCAATGCCGGCATCGGTTGTGGCACTTCCCCCAATGCACAAG
>JAJAYX010000830.1 GCA_026785985.1 Rudanella sp.
AGTAGGGGTAGTTGCAGTTCGGGAAAGTTGACCGAGCCGTAGGTGCTGCCATTGTTGATGTATTCGAGCAGTTTGCCCGGCACAAAACTGCCGATATTAGCCTGAGCCTCTTCGGTACTACCGCCAATGTGGGGTGTCAGAATCACGTTGGGCAGGTCGCGCAACTCATTGATAAACTGCTCGTTATTGGTTTTTGGCTCATACGGAAACACGTCGATACCGGTGCCATAGACCTTGCCCGACTTGATGGCTTCCACCAATGCCGGAATATCCACAACATGTCCGCGTGACAGGTTCAGGAAAATAACCCCCTTTTTCATCAGGCCAAATTCGCGGGCACCGATCAGGTTTTTATTCTCTTTACGGCCATCGGTATGCAGGCTGACAATGTCTGAGACGGCCAGCAAATCCTCCAGCATTTTGCATTTGCGGGCATTGCCGAGCGACAGCTTATCGACCACATCATAAAAATACACTTCCATGCCGAGGGCTTCAGCCACCACCGACAACTGCGCACCGATGTTCCCGTAGCCCACCAAACCGAGCTTTTTACCCCGCACTTCAAAACTGTTCGTGGCCGACTTGTCCCAATTGCCTTCGTGCATTTTGTTGCTTTTGGTCACCACATTACGAATCAGCATAATGATCTCACCAATAGCCAGCTCTACCACCGAACGGGTGTTGCTGTAGGGTGCGTTGAACACCGGAATGCCCCGTTCTTTACAGGCATCGAGGTCAACTTGGTTAGTGCCTATACAGAACGCGCCGACCGTCATCAGTTTGTCGGCATTTTCGAGAACCTGGCGGGTGACGTTCGTTTTCGAGCGAATACCCAGAATATGAACGCCTTTGATGGCCTCGGTCAGCTCGTCTTCGTCTAAGGCTTCTTTGCGAATCTCAACGCTGAATCCCTCCTTCTCGAACAGGTGAATCGCAATTGGGTGTACGTTTTCGAGCAACAGAACCCTGATGCGGCTTTTCGGGTACGACTGACTACGACTCAGGCGGTTATCGTATAAAAAATCGTCTAATGAAGGAGCAATATGATCGGCCTTGGCTACTACGCTGGGGCGAAGAATATTTTCGGTAAAAGCGTAAAACTTATTGGCTAACCCCGACTCCCGAATTTCATAATCGGTGTAGCCGTCGCCAATCACATACACATCGCCATCGAGCTGAAGGTCGCGCATGAGTTTGACTTTGCCCTTGTCACTGGCTAACGGGTTGGTGCTGTCGCAACCAACGATATTGCCCTGTTTGTCGAATTCAAATGTATTTGCAAAAACGTGGTCTTCCTTGATTCCCAGCGAAGTAACAATGGGAATAATGAATTCTTTGAAGCCGCTGGACACGATATAAATCTGCTCGGCGTGTTCGGTCAGAAAGGAGCGGTTACGCTGAAACGAGTCGGACACTTCGGTCATAAGCGTTTCCACGAGCGCGGGCAGGTGGTCGCGGTGGGCGTTGAGGAGCCTGAGCCGCTGTTGAATCGACTGTGACAGCGAAAGTTCTCCAGCCATGCCCCGGTTCGTAATAGTCCGAATTTGAGCCAGCACATCGTCGCGGTCGAGCCGTCCGGCTAAAGAGATTTCGCCCAGCACATCGAGGGCTTCTACTTTGGTAAACGTACTATCGAAATCAATGATAAAGTACGTTTGTTCAAGCGGTTTTGTTAGCATGAGAACAAGGTTCTGTTGTCACAAGCAGCCATTGGCGACTCGATGGTTCCGGTATGTTCTTAGCTTGTTGACGTGCCGCAAAGGTAGGCATTGATCGAACGTAAAGGGCAAACGTGTGGGCAATAAGTTAAACCGGGGTCAGTCCAATACCTCCAGTTGTCCCGCCGAAAAAGCCACGGGTTTATCGGCAAACAGCACTTTGGTGGTGGCCCAGGTGGTTCGGAACAGCTCACTTTGGCGGTAGTTTTCCAAGGCTTCTGGGCTGTCCCAATGACTGTAGGTCATGCGGACACTGGGGTGATCGAGGTCGCTCAAAAGCTGGAGATGCCGACAACCCGGAAACGCCCGAATGTGGGTTTTTGAGTTATTGAAAATCTGCTGGAAGGCATCGAGTTTGTCTTCCTGAAACGTCATACGGACGATACGAATAAGCATAATGAAGGTAGAATTCTGTAAAAGAAGCCCTTATCTGCCTAATGACCAACAATACGCAAATACTTTATGCAGTATAGGACTTTTGGCCGGACAGGCTGGCAAATTTCAGAAATTGGTTACGGTATGTGGGGCCTTGCCGGTTGGACTGGCTCCGAAATCGATACCGTTAACCGCGCACTCGACCGCTCGGTGGAACTGGGCTGCAACTTCTTCGACACCGCCTGGGGGTATGGTGAAGGCCTTAGTGAACGGATTTTGGGCGACCTCATGAAGCGGTATGCCGCTAAGAATCTGGTAGCCGCCACCAAAATCCCCCCTAAAAACCGGAAATGGCCCTCCCGCGCCGGATTCTCCGTCGACGATGTGTTCCCGGCAGACTATATTGTCGAGTACACGGAAAAGAGTCTGAAAAACCTCGGTGTTGACACCATTGACCTACAGCAATTTCACGTTTGGGAAGATGCCTGGGCCGAGCGCGACGAGTGGAAAGAAGCGATTCAGAAACTAACTCAGGACGGAAAAGTGCGGGCGTGGGGTATCTCCGTGAACCGTTGGGAACCCGATAATTGCCTGGCCACCATCCGCACGGGCCTGATTGACGGGGTACAGGTGATCTACAACATTTTCGATCAGGCACCCGAAGACAAGCTGTTTCCGCTCTGCCGCGAACTGGGCGTTGGCGTTATTGCCCGCGTTCCGTTCGACGAAGGAACCCTGACCGACACCCTCACCAAAGAAACGACCTTCCCCGCTGAGGACTGGCGGTCAACGTATTTCGTACCCGAAAACCTCAACAGCAGTGTGGATCATGCCGAGGTTCTGAAGCCGCTGATTCCCAGCGGAATGACCATGCCCGAAATGGCTCTTCGGTTTATCATGAGTAACCCCGACGTGGCCACCACGATCCCCGGAATGCGCCAACTCCGCAACGTCGAAAGCAACTGTGCCACCAGCGACGGGCAGGGTCTGTCCCCCGAATTGCTTGAGGAACTGAAAGCTCACCGCTGGGACCGAACACCGACCGAATGGAGTCAGTAGTTTCCAGGACTGTCATCTTTTGTACCCTGTCACATACCCCGGCACAGCTATGTCGGGGTTTTGCATGGGGTGTTGTTCGGGCTTACCGTAATGCAGGCTGGTGGGATGGTTGGCCGTTGAGGTGGTAGCTCACATGGCAAACGAGTCCCTCGTCTAATATAGGGTAAATGGTTTCGGTGTCGTGGTAGCCGCGCTTGGGAAGGCGGGTAAGTTCAGTGCGTTGCATAGCGCGGGTTATTTTCTGGTTTTCATTTCTTCGGCGATGGCTACAGATTGAGCATCGCCCCGTTTTTCAAGTTCGTCCACAATTCGGGCGTGGTTCACGTCGTCGCGGTTTTGCGACAGTTTCCGCACCGCCTGAAACTGGGTCACGGCAATCTCAAACCCAACCAACCCCCGAACCTGACTATCGAAATAGCCCGGCGACATGCCCGCCACTGAAACGGGCTTTTCGGACTGTTGCTCATAATGATCCGTCAATCTGGAGATAGCCTGAGCAAGTTCGTCGCCCGTCACGAGCCGTACCCGACCATAAGCATGAACGGCGGTGTAATTCCAGGTCGGCAAGTTTTCGTGGTCATACCACGAGGAAGAAATATACGTGTGTGGCCCCGAAAAA
Source organism: Rudanella sp. (assembly GCA_026785985.1). GTDB lineage: Bacteria > Bacteroidota > Bacteroidia > Cytophagales > Spirosomataceae > Rudanella. The sequence continues at coordinate 3,772 of JAJAYX010000830.1, forward strand.
ATGGCCAGAATCTCCTGCCCCTCAATGCTTTTCCACTGCCCATTTGCTTTCGATACGTGGCCCGACAGAATTGGTTGCTCCTCAGCATTGTGCCTCAGCATCAGCGGGATATGTGAGGCCCAGGGCCGCCCATCGACCTGACTAACCAAGATGGCAAAGCCGTTTTGGGTTACGAATTCCTCGATTTCGGAGGGGTCTTCGTAGCGGTTGTTTTTATTGATATACATGGCGGAACGTGCTTAACGACAGTCAAAGGTAAAATAAAACCGGCCCATCGAAATGAGCCGGTTTGGAGAAAATGAATAGGCCGGTTTTAATACTCCTGCTCCAGTGGATGAACCATAAATTCATCAATGACAACGTGGGCAGGGCGGCTCACGATGAACAGCATCGACTCAGCCATAT
>JAJAYX010000831.1 GCA_026785985.1 Rudanella sp.
AGCTAACGGCCCGATTACGAACCATAGCTGCCAACTCAGGCGGGGCTGCCACCCTGCAATCGGTGGGTAAATCGGTGGGGGGCAAAGACATCTGGCTTCTTACCGTGGGCCGGGGGCAAGCCGCCCAAAAACCCGCACTGGCACTCGTTGCCGGCATAGAGGGCAGTCACCTTGCCGGTACGGAACTGGCCGTGCAGATGGCGGAGAAACTACTGAGTAGTTCAACTGATAGCGTGGCCCGGTTGCTGACGACCAGAACGCTGTATATCTTCCCGTTAGTGAACCCCGACGCGCAGGAACAGGCATTTTCGGCCCTGAAATTCGAGCGCAGCGGCAACGGCAAAGATACCGACGACGCCCGCGACGGTCGCCTGAACGAAGACCCCTTCGAGGACCTCAACCGCGACGGCCTTATCACGCAGGTTCGCATCGAAGACCCGACCGGCCAATATATATCCAGCAAAGATGATCTGCGGGTGCTGGTCAAGGCCGACCCGGCGAAGGGCGAAGTCGGTCAATACGTACTGATTTCGGAAGGCATCGACACTGATAAAGATGGATCAGTTCAATGAAGACGGACCCGGCGGCATCGCCCTCGACAAGAACTTCACCTTCGATTACCCGTTTTTCACGCCCGGCGCGGGCGAAATGCCCGTTTCGGAACCGGAGAACCGCGCCCTGCTCGATTTCCTGTATAAAACCCCGAATGTGTACGCGGTTTTTACCTTTGGGCCGTATAACAACCTGTCGGAAGCCCCCAAATTCGATAAGGCCAAAACCAGCAAGCGGATCATCACGGGGCTACTCGAAAAAGATGCCACCGTTGGGGAGCAGGTTGCCAAACTCTACACCGGTCAGGCCAACCTGAAGGATGCCCCGGCAATGCCCGCCACGAAGGGCAACTTCGCCCAAACGGCCTACTACCACTACGGGCGGTTTAGTTTCTCAACCCCTGGCTGGTGGGTGCCGAAACTGACCGCAGCCAAAGACACGGCGAAGAAAACCGAATCTACACTGCCCAAACCCGCCGGGCCGGGCAGTACAACCGCATCGCCGGGACAAAATGACGACGTAAAATTCCTGAAATGGGCCGATGCCAACGGCGTTCCAGGTACGTTCGTGGCCTGGGCAGCGGTGGAGCATCCCGATTTTCCGGGCCGCAAGGCCGAGGTTGGTGGTGTGGTTCCATTTGCCCGATTGAACCCGCCGGTTCGTTTCCTGACCCAGGCCGCCGAGCAGCACACGCGGTTTCTGACGACCTTCGCGGCTCAGATGCCCTCGATCGAGATTGCCAATGTCCGTACCGAATCGTTGGGTAATGGCGTAAACCGCATCACGGCGCAGGTCGTCAATCGGGGGCTGTTGCCAACGGGTTCGGAAATGGGCGACAAAGTACGGTTTGTGCCGAAGCTTCGGATTGAACTCGTTCTGGGCGAGAATCAGGCTGTTGTGTCGGGCCGAAAACGCATCCTGAGGGGGCCATTGGCAGCCGGAGAAACCGCCGAGGTGACGTTTTTAGTCACTGGCAGCGGGCGTGTTACGCTCGAAGCAGGCAACGCCATGATTGGTATCCAACGTACCCCGCTCACGCTGAACTAACCGTTCCCCAAACTTCCATCAATCCTACTCCATCCCGCTTCGGTGGACAAAAGCCAACCCGATGAAATCTATTTTTCTGCTGTTTATCAGCCTTATAACGATTACCGCTTTCGGGCAAAAACCCGCCGACAAAACCCAAAATGACGACCTGACGGGCCTGCGGGCCATTGGTTCACCGGCCAACCCGAAGGTGCCGATGCGCTGGAATCACTACAACGACTACGCGGGCATTACCAAGTTTTGCCAGGACTTGGCCAAAGCCTATCCCGACCTGGTTCGCATTGAGTCGATGGGCAAGTCGTTTCAGGGCCGCGAGATGTGGGTTATGGTCATCTCGGACACCAAAACCGGTAATCCAGCCCGCAAGCCCGGTTTTTATATCGACGGAAACATTCACTCCAACGAGTTGCAGGGCAGCGAAATTGCCATGTACACGGCCTGGTATCTGGCCGAAAGTTTTGGCTCGGTGCCGTTTATCAGCCAGTTGTTGAAAGACAAAACGTTTTATATCGCCCCAACCATCAACCCCGATGCCCGCGAAGATTTTATCTACAACGCCAATACCACCAGCTCACCCCGGTCGGGCATGATGCCGATGGACGATGATGGCGACGGGCAGATCGACGAGGACAAATACGACGACCTCGACGGCGACGGGAACATCGTGCTGATGCGCCGAAAATCGCCCCTGGGCCGCTGGAAACAGGACCCTGACAACCCAACCCGGATGCTTCCCGCCAAAGCCGATGAGCCGGGCGAGTACGAACTGTTGGGCAATGAAGGTATCGACAATGACGGCGACGGGCAGGTAAACGAAGACGTAGTCGGTTCCTACGACCCCAACCGTGACTGGGGCTGGGGCTGGCAACCCGATTACATTCAGCGTGGGGCATTGTATTATCCCGGCTCACTGCCCGAAACGAAATCCGTGAAGCAGTTTGTGATGAGCCACCCCAACATTGCCGGTGCACAGAGTTACCACAACTTCGGCGGGATGTTTTTACGTGGGCCGGGTGCCGAAGAAGATATGCCGTATTACGCCCCTTCTGACGTGGCCGTGTATGATGTGATTGGCAAAACGGGGGAGAAAATCATTCCCGGCTACAATTACTTTGTCATCTACAAAGACCTCTACACCGTTTATGGCGGAGAGATCGACTGGTTTTCGCTGGGCCGGGGTATTTTCACCTTCTCCAACGAGCTGATGACTTCTTATCTGCTGTACCGGCAGAAACCGAACGAAGCCAACCGGTTTCAAAACGACGAGTTCAACCAATTCGGTAAGTATCTGCTCTTCGATGATGCCTACGTGGCCTGGAAACCCTTCAAACACCCGCAGTATGGCGACATTGAGATTGGCGGCCCCAAGAAAAACTACATCCGCAACCACCCCGGCTTCATGCTCGAAGAAGACGCGCACCGCAACATGGCCTTCACGCTGTATCACGCCCTGCAAACGCCCAAACTCGACGTGCAAAGCATCACGACCAAACCGTTGGCGGGCGGACTGACGGAAGTAACAGCCACGGTAATCAATCAGCGCGTGATGCCCACCCACTCGGCCCACGACGTGAAATACAAAATTGAGCGGCCCGACTACATCACGCTCAAAGGAGCTACCGTCGTTGCCGGACTCATCGTCGATAATGTTGACCTGGGTCTGACCCACGAGCAGCGGCTGAATCCAACAACCCTCGAAGTACCCACCATTCCGGGCATGGGCTACGTAACGGTACGCTGGATTGTGAAAGGTGGCAAAGCCCCCTACACCGTCGAAGTGGACAGCCGCAAAGGGGGCGTGGTGAGCAAGACACTCTGATAACGAGCAGGTTAACGTCAAGCGAGCCGGAAAAACTCACTGAAGGGATTTTCCCGGCTTACCCTTTCCCAAACCATCCACCCTAATTTTAACCAGCGTCGGCCAGTTTTTAC
>JAJAYX010000832.1 GCA_026785985.1 Rudanella sp.
ATTGGGCTGCAGACCTGCGGGAAACGACTCGATGAACTCCAGCGCGTTGGCTTTCTGGGCTGCTTCGCGAATTTCGGCCTCCGTTGCGTTGGGCCGACCATATTGAATATTTTCGAGGATCGTGCCGCCAAACAGCATCACCTCCTGTGGCACCACGGCGATGTTCTGCCGAAGATCGGTAATGTTGAAATCCGTCAGGTTGCGGCCATCCACCGAAATGCGCCCTTCGCTAGTTTGGTAATAGCGCATCAGCAACTGCACAATGGTCGATTTTCCGGCCCCACTTTGCCCAACCAGGGCGATTTTCCGGCCAGCATCCACCCGCAATGTTACGCCTTTCAACACCTGAATATCAGGCCGCGATGGATAGGAGAACCGGACATCATCGAACACCACATCCCCCTGAACCGGCAATGGCAAGGCCGATGGTTGATAGTCGGCATCGACTTCCGATTCCTCACCAATAATTTCCAGAATGCGCTCCGAAGCCCCAATGGTTTTCTGCAACTGAGCGTACAAGTCGCCCATGCCCGCCACCGAACCGCCAATAAAAGTCGTATAAACAATGAATGTCAGCAGGTCGGCAAAGGGCATTTCGCCCCCCTGCACCAGCTTGCCGCCATACCAAACCACACCAATGATGCCCCCGAACAATGCGAAAATCACGAACGACACAAACGCCCCCCGGAACTTAGCCGCCCGCAAAGCGGTATTCACGACCTTACCCAGGGCCGAACTGTAGCGGCCAATTTCGTAGCGTTCGTTCGTAAATGCCTTCACGATGTTGATAGATTGCAGGGTTTCTTCAACCACCACATTAGCCTCGGCCAGCTGATCCTGCGCCTTTTTCGACAGCGTACGGATGAACCGGCCAAACACCATTGCCGCAATGATAATGACCGGAAAGGTGGCCAGCATAAACAGCGTCAGTTTCCAGGAAACGTACAAAATGATGGCCGTGCCGATGGTCAGCGTGGCAATTTGGCGGAACAGTTCAGCCAGCGTCAGCGTCAGCACATCCTGTAATTGCGACACGTCGGCGGAGATCCGGCTGGTGAGTTCGCCAACGCGCCGTTGCTCGAAAAACGGAATCGGCAGGGTCACGATTTTGCTGTACGTGGCCCGGCGCACGTCGGCCATTGCCCGTTCGCTTACCTGCGAGAAAAAGTAGATGCGGAAGAATGAGAAAATCGCCTGGGCAATCAGTACGCCCACAAAAAACAGCGTTACCTGATTCAGCGTGAACGCCGATTTACCCTGAATAACGCTGGTAATCTGTCCAATCAGTAACCCAAAACTCAGGGTGGTGCCGGTTGACAGTATCAAAAACAGAAAGCCCGTCGCGTATAGCCATCGGTACGGCTTAATAAACCGGAAAATACTGACTGCCCGACGGATACTATCGCGGTTCAGTGACTTTTTGTCTTCCGGGCTGGCTTCCTCGCCAAATTTTCGTCCTCGTTTTGCCATATTTTGTTGTAGAGACGCAAAATTTTGTTGTAGAGACGCAAAATTTTGTTGTGGAGACGCAAAATTTTGTTGTAGAGACGCAAAATTTTGTTGTGGAGACGCAAAATTTTGCGTCTCTACTCTTCTTTCTGTCCCTTATACCCCGATTCCTGAAACAGCTTTTTCGCATCGGCGTTGGCCATCAGGTCGGTGATACTGGGGTTTGTTTGTTTATCAAAATAACGCCCTATAATGCGCCAACCCACCCAGCGGCCAATGGCACCGGGGCAGCGCGACCCGATTTCCGCCGTAAAAGGCCGCTCGTTCATGTAGCGTTCTTTCACGTCGGACCGGGTTTCGTAGAGCAACTGTTTGTCAATGAAATGCGCCCACACCAAATCCTGGGCATTGTATGTTTCAGTCAGTTGTTGATCCGAGTAGCCAATCAATAAACTGTCGGCAACTTCGGGCATCATGGCTTTGGTAAATACGAATCCCTTGCCATAATAAACCATATCGGCCAGCATAGTTTGATCGGCCGTTGCGCGGTTCGCCGTTGGGGTTGCGTTGTATTTATCGCCGAGGGCAAACACCACCGAGGGCGCAATGTACCCTTTCTCGTATCGGCGAAGGATATACTGGGGGAAGGCTGGCCCACGGGGGCGGTATTTGGCTTTCGGTCCCACGAAATAATCTAAGCCAATCACAATCAGGCTATCCGTAACTACCATGTCAGGCCCCATGAAACCCGTTGCCATCGTAACAACGCGGGGAGCTTTGAAATCAGGGTACGATTTTTTGATGTTGGCAAACGCTTCGCCGAGTTGTTGGGCCAGTTCATTATGTTCTGCCGGAAACTCGTCCTGAACCTGCTTGTACAATACGTTCAGTTCGGGGTCGTTTACCCGATGGTGTAAGTCAGCGACTAAAGCACTGTCAGTAGTGGTCTCGTCGGGGCGCAGATACAACTGCGTGATGGTAGGGTTTTTAGCCAGAAATGCCCTGATTTCTTCAGGGGATTTAGCGGCAAAAAGTGCCTGATCGAGCCTGTCGAGAGGAATCTCGTTTGTTTTGGCACAGGAGTTGAGCAGAAGAACAGTGAGTAGCCCCCAGAGGGCACCTGAAAAGCGCATTGTATCGTGAAAAGAATGGTTTTTGAGCAGAAACTGCACTAATCCACTCAACGGTTATTTTGTCAAAGACTTGTTAATGGAGAATGGATTACACACTATTCGTTCAGCGTGAACTATTCCCTATCTTAAAAACGTACAAATTTATGAAAAAAGTTGCAGCCCTGAGCCTGATTTTGGTTCTGACGACTTTAACCACCGCATCGTGGGCACAGTTCCGGCAAGTATCGACGAATGACTACGCAACTTCCCGCGTAACCGAACGGCGTTTTCGCAAGATTCTGGGATCAGATTATAACAACCCGCAAGTGGCTGTCCCTACCCAGCGGGCAACATTGGTTTATGATGAAAAGCCCCTCCGCAAACGGCGCAAAAAAACAACGGTAGATAGGGAATACCAGCAGTCTCGCAGCGAGGCTTACCCCGACTATGAGCGTCCGAGCCACCTGATCGAAATGAGTCTGCGATTTGCCCCCAATGCCGCTGTCAATGTGGTAGAAGGGGTCGGTAATTACCAGGGCTTTGCCACCAACGGAACGGCTGTTCGGCCCAGCATTGGCGTTTCGCTCGATTATTTCTTTTTCAAAGATCGCTATGCCTTCAGTTCGGGGTTGTGGTATACGATCAAGCGGGTTGGCTACCGGATTCCCGGCTCCTACGGCGAAACGCGCTGGAATCCGGGCGCACCTGTGAAAGAGGGAGTCTATAATTTGCAGTATGTGCAGGTTCCCCTCACGGTGAAACTCTTTGCCAACAACCTCTTCCCCACTTCGCGGCTATACATTCAAACGGGCGGGGTGCTGGATGTAAAATTGGCTGAAAAAGCCCTTATGCAGTCCACCAATGCCTATTATCAGGTGGCCCAGCGCAACGGAACCAAGCGTCAGTTTGGCTTTGCCGATGCGGCATGGCTCCTCGGCGGGGGCATCCAATTTGGGCTAAACGGCATCAATGCGGTCAATGTCGGCGTAACCTACCAGCGTGGTTTGCTGGAAATTGCCCGGCCCGGCGATCTAACGGTTCGCAACCGGATGGTTTCGCTGGAACTGGGGTTCAGGTTTTGACAAACAGGAGCCTTTCGCCCGCTATTTTTGTTCTGAAATAGCTCCGTCCGTCAAAACAAGCAGATTCGGAAATCCACGTTACTGTTCCATGACCCAATACCTCAAAGATGCCCTTCGCAAAGCCGCTTCGTTTTGCGCCTACCAGGAACGAACCCAACAGGAAGTTCGCGACCGGCTCAACGAGTGGGACATCTACGGTGACGATGCGGAGGAAGTTATAGCTGAGCTGATTACCCAAAACTACCTGAACGAAGAACGGTTTGCGAAATTGTTTGCGGGTGGCAAATTCCGGGTGAAGCACTGGGGCAAACGCAAAATTCGGCAACACCTGCAACAGCGCGGCATTGCGGGCTACAACCTCGAACAGGCTATGAAAGAAATCGCGCCCGACGATTATCGCGAAACCCTCACCGTTTTATTAGCCAAAAAACGCCTGTCGCTTCGGGATGACAACCCGCTGGTGGTGAAGCAAAAACTGGTGCGGTATGCGCTCAGTAAGGGCTACGAATCGGAATTAATCTGGCAGGTTTTGGGGGCCGAAGAATAGGCTTCTAACCGACTCTTCATGAAAAATTTTCTACCTGCCTGCTCGTGCCGGTATTCTGCTCATTTCATTTAGTGCGTTTTCTCAATCGACCAGCTACGGCAAATTGATTGGTAGCCGGTAAACACAAAAGCCTGGTCTGATAAATCTGACCAGGCTCCGTGATTTTACACCCTTAACTGTTTGATACTGAAAACTGTAAGAAGAACATGAAGGTTCACGGATTGAATTTTTTTTTGTTAACGGTTTTCGCACTGGTTCATTTACTCAATGCGTACTATAAACGTAGCCTCAACCACACCACCCATCGCCACCTTCTGAATCAGTTCTTTGTGCGAAAACTCCACCGGCTCCCCCACTGAATCGGCACAACCCAGCCAGGGTTCGATGCACACAAACGGCGCACCCGGCTTGGCCCACAAACCCAGATACGGAAACCCCTCAAACCATACAGTTATAGCCCGGTCGTGGTTTTTGCTGCGGATACTAACCGACCGAGACCGCAAGTTTTTAATTACCAGCGCGTCCTGATCGAACAGGTGTTTGGTCAGCAGCAGCCGGTTTCCATGCGTTGGAATGGGCTGCGTTTCTCCGGTAAAATAACCGTCGGTCGACAGCAGGTGCGTCATCAGGGGTTCGTCCTGCTCAAATTCGAGCCAGTAATCCTCGTAATTTTCGCCCTCTCCAAACGGGACGTTGAATGCCGGGTGCGCCCCAACCGAGAAAAAAACGGATTTATCGTCGGTATTATGAACGCGGTACGTGACCGATAAAGTATTGTCGTTCAGTGCATACTCTACTTCGAAAACGAACCGATATGGAAACGCTTTTTTGGTCTCGTCGGAGTCGGTCAGGGCAAAGCGGGCGCGGGTTTCAGTTTGTTCAACCAACGCGAATACCGACTGCCGGGCAAATCCGTGTCGTCCCATTGGGTAGCCCACCCCACCGACCAGGATCTGATTGTTTAGGCAACCGCCCACCACCGGAAATAGGTTGGGCGCGTGCCAGCCCCACACCGCCGGATCACCCTGCCAAAGATGCTCCGTTTCAGTGGGTTTATGAACAACAGAAGTCAATTCCGCCCCCTGCGGACGAATTGAAACGGCGAGGAAATCGTTTAAAATTTCCACCGCACAAAAGCCTCCATTGCTTCGTATTCAGCTAAGCCTAAGCGGTTATAAATACCCGCAGTTGCCCGGTTGCGTTCTTCAGCACGTTGCCAGAATTCCCGAGAATCGGTGCCCTGATAAACCACTCCGTCTTTTTGCGACTGGTGTTTAAAAATGCCTAACCGCTTTTTCATCAACTGATCGGGCGACATTGGCACGGCCATCTGAATCTCGCTTACATCCCACTCAGCCCAGGCACCCCGGTACAACCATACCCAGCAGTCCTTCATAAAGTATTCCGGGGTCGCGTCCGACTGTTTCAGACGATGGACGGCCTCCATAATAGCATCTAAACACACTTTATGGGTGCCGTGGGGGTCGGCGAGGTCGCCAGCCGCGTAGATTTGGTGAGGCTTGATTTTTTCAATCAAGTCCATTACTACTTTCACGTCGGCCTCGCTCAACGGACTCTTTTCAACCTTGCCCGTTTCGTAAAAAGGCATATTCATAAAGTGCGCATTGTCAACAGACACCCCCACAAACCGGCAAGTCGATTTGGCCTCTCCCATCCGAATCAGGCCCTTCACGCGCCGTACTTCGTCGGTGTCCATTTCATTGTCTTTTTTGGCGCGTAGATAAGCGGCTGCATCCTGAAAAATACGGGTCGCTTCGGGGCTTTTTATGCCAAACTGACGGTTGAAATCGACTACGTAATCGGCAAAACGCAGTGCTTCATCGTCGGCTACGGCAATGTTACCGGAAGTCTGATAGCCTACATGTACTTCGTGGCCCTGATCGTGCAACCGCTGGAAAGTGCCGCCCATCGAGATAATATCATCGTCGGGGTGCGGGCTGAAAATGAGACAGCGTTTTTTGGCAGGAAGGGCGCGTTCGGGCCGGTTGGTGTCGTCGGCGTTGGGTTTGCCACCAGGCCAGCCCGTAATAGTATGCTGTAACTGGTTGAAAACGTCGATGTTAATGTCATACGCCTGCCCATATTGTGCCAGCAGATCACTCATACCGTTGTCGTTGTAGTCGCGGTCGGTGAGTTTCAGAATGGGCTTGTTCAATGACAAAGACAGGAACGTAACCGCCTTCTTGATCATTTTATTATCCCACACCACCGTATCGACTAACCAGGGCGTTTTCATCCGGGTCAGTTCCGAGGCAGCCGCTTCGTCGATCACAAACAGCACGTTGGGGTGCGTTTGCAAATACGAAGCCGGGTTAGTTTCGGTAACGGTGCCTTCCACGGCTCCCTTCAAAACAGGAGCTTTTCGTTCACCCCAGGCCAGCAACACCACCCGCTTGGCCGCCAGAATACTGGCCACACCCATCGTGATGGCTTTACGGGGGGTGCGGGGCAATCCGCCAAAATCCACCGAAGCAGCCGCCCGCGTCGAGTGGTCAAGCATCATCAGGCGGGTGTGTGAGTTGATGAGCGAACCCGGCTCGTTGAACCCAATATGGCCATTTCCACCAATACCGAGCAACTGAAAATCAAGCCCGCCCGCTTCGGCAATCCTGTCTTCGTAGTGTTTCACGAACTCGGCCACCCGGTCGTAGCGAATGGTGCCATCGGGAACATGGTAGTTTGCAGCCGGAATATCGACGTGATCGAACAACTGCTCCCGCATGAACCGCCAATAGCTTTGCAGCGAATCGGGTTCCATCGGATAATACTCGTCCAGATTGAACGAGACCACATTACGGAAACTCAAGCCTTCTTCGCGGTGCAACCGCACCAGTTCGGCATAGACCGTCTTGGGCGACGAGCCGGTGGCCAAACCCAGAATACAGGGCTTGCCTTCGCCCTGCCGTTGCCGAATCAGGTCGGCAATTTCGTGGGCCACCGCCCGCGAAGCCGCCTTGGCATCGACATAGATGTGGGTCGGGATTTTTTCGTAGGTGATGGCCGACTGAACGGGGCCACCACTGACTGACTGATTGTTAGGCGCATCCGCAACGGGCAAATCAGTGATCATAAGGGGACGGAGGTTGGTGATTACGGCCCAAAGTTCAGGAAAATGAGAGAACTACCGAAATTGTAATGATAAATTTTGATTCGCTGCTAAATAAGTAGGGTGGTCGATAAAATAAGTCCTGCTTTAAACTTGACGATAAACAAGGTTTTTCCAATGCAACGTAAAAACGTACTTAAAGCGGCTAACTGCGTTTTAAAGTACGCACAATGAGAAACTAGCCAATGCCCCAGTCAATACAAAGCCTGCCCGGTTTTCACCAGACAGGCTTTGTATTGACTGGGGCATTCTGGTCTAAAAGCCATAAACCCAACTCGGTAATCCAGCTTTATAACGGCACCGCATAATAATACATCCGCGAACTGCCGGGATACATGCCAATCAGCATCAGGCCTTCGCCCTCTTTGGTGCTGCTCAAAATGGCCTGTAAATCTTTCACCGACTTCACGTTTTTGCCGTTGGCTTTCACAATCACAAAACCTTCTTCAATATCGGTTTCGGCCAGTTTACCCTCAGTCAAACGCTTTACCCGAACACCACCCGTTACGCCTAATTTTTGCAAATCGCCCGCACTCAGGTCTTCAAGCTCCGCGCCCAATGAATTAACCGATGCGGTGGCTTTAGCGGCTTCTGCTTTCTTGATCACATCACGACCACCATTACGGTTGCGAAGTTCTACTTTGAAGTCGCGTTCGGAGCCATCGCGGTTCACCGTTACGTTGATCACATCACCCGGACGACGACGACCGATGATTTCGCGCATCTGCGCATCCGAATCGACCAGTTGTCCCTCCATTTTCACGATCACATCGCCTTTTTGCAGACCAGCCGATTTAGCCGCCCCGTTATCAACAACCTCTTCCAAAAAGATGCCACGACCTACTTTGAGACTTTTTTCCTTGGCTACTTTGCTGTCTAACTCTCTGGGTATTACGCCCAGATAACCGCGTTGCACATTGCCGTATTTCAACAGGTCAGCCGTCACTTTTTTCACGAGCGACACGGGTACAGCAAAGCCATAACCGCTATAATAACCTGTTTGTGAAGCAATTGCCGAATTTATCCCTACCAGTTCGCCCCGCAGGTTCACCAACGCACCACCCGAGTTGCCAGGGTTGATAGCGGCATCGGTCTGAATAAACGACTCCAATGGGGTGTCGATTTGCTGACGATCCTGCTCAGGTCGCTGTTGCTGGCGTTGCTGAAAGTCCTGCTCCAAAATACCAATTTTTCGGCTTTTCGCGCTGACAATACCCGCCGTCACCGTTGATTCCAAATCGAGTGGATAACCAACTGCCAGCACCCATTCGCCTAGTTTCAGGGCATCTGAGTCGCCGAGCGTAATGGCAGGCAGGTTAGACGCATCTACTTTAATCACAGCAAGGTCAGTCAGTGGGTCTGTACCGATCACTTTTGCTTTGAAGCTACGCTTGTCGGTCATCACCACCTCCACTTCGTCGGCATCCTGCACCACGTGGTTGTTGGTAACAATATAGCCATCTTTCGAAATAATCACGCCAGAACCAGAGGCTTGACCCTGCTGGCGACGGGGTTGGCCCTGACCGCGTTGACCACCGCCAAATTCGTCGCCAAAGAACTCGCGGAAAATATCGGGCATTTGTTGCTGACGAACGGTGCGGGTCATGGTGGTTCTGATGTGAACAACCATTGGGGTAGCCGATTCGGCGGCAAACGAGAAATCGCCGGGTGTTCCTGCACCATTGCCGGTTAAGGCAGCTAACCGACCCGTCATGGTCGGCGTTGACGACTCGTTCATCACAACGTCGCGGTTATTGAAACCGAGGAAGTTGTAAGCCGCCAGAGTGATTGCACTCGACAGAATGGCAATCAGTGTTAATAGTTTCCAGTTGCTTTTCATTAGTTTTTTTTAAGGTAATTCGTTGTCGGATTGCCGACTGACCGGCAGTTTTTATAGCAACCCCGCGCTGCTTAGCCGCGAGTCATTCAACAAAATAACGAAATCTAGTGGGCAAAAAATTCTAAGGAAGGTGGGTACTTAACAATTATTAACAAGGGTTTGTTAGGCCAATATACCAACAAAAATGCCACGACCTCAATAGGCGTGACATCTAATCTACAATTGTTATGGAGTACAACTTACTTAGCTTCCAGCAACTCCAATGCTTTCTCGGCGGCTGATTGTTCGGCTTTCTTTTTAGAGTAGCCACTGCCGGTTGCAAACGGTTCGTCGTCGATCACAATCTGAGCAATGAACTCCCGGTAATGGCTGTTCCCCTTCTCGGCAATAATATCAAAACGAATCTCCTTGCCTTCCCGTTGCGACCACTCGATTAACCGGCTTTTGAAGTTGGCATTATTTTGTACCAATGATTCGATATCGTAGTGAGACAGGAGATTCTTCAGGATAAACCGGCGCGTAAATCCAAAGCCCTTGTCTAAATAAATGGCCCCTACGAGGGCTTCCAGCGCATCGCCATACATGGATGTGCGCGTGGGCAAGCTTTTGGTTCTGGCTCCGTCGTATTCGATCAGCCGGTCGAGACCAATCTTGCGGGCAATGCTGTTGAGCATCTCCCGGTTCACAATCCGGGAGCGAATTTCGGTTAGAAAACCTTCGTCTTTGTAGGGATATTTCTTAAACAGATACTCGGCAATCACCATGCCTAAAACCGCATCACCGAGGTACTCAAGTCGTTCATTGGATTCCCGAAAACCCACAATCAACGTCTCTTTCGAGGCCGATGAGTGCCGGAGTGCGAGTTGATACAGACCCAGGTTCGATGGACTTTCTCCAATAATATGGGCAACAGCCGTTTTGAGCTTCCGTCTCTTTTCGGCATCGCCGGGACGGAAGAAATTCAAAAGTGGAGCAAATAAACTGCGGGGCAAGGCGAGTTGCACTTAGTCGGGGAGTTTACGGAAAATAACCGATGCGTTGTGGCCTCCAAAACCAAATCCATTGCTCATCACCGTAGTTAATTTACGCGGTTGTGCCTGATTGAACGTCAGGTTGAAACGCGGATCAACTTCCGGGTCATCCGTAAAGTGATTAATCGTGGGCGGAACAAGCTGACGATCAAGCGCAAACAGGCAGGCAATGGATTCTACTGCGCCAGCCGCACCCAGCAAGTGGCCAATCTGCGACTTGCTGGAGCTGATGTTCATTTTGAAAGCATGGTCGCCAAACAGTTGGTGAATCGCTTTCAATTCCTGTGGGTCGCCCACGGGCGTTGAGGTACCGTGGGTATTAATATAATCTATTTCTTCGGGTTGGATACCAGCATCTTCGAGCGCGTCGAGCATTCCCAGGCGGGCACCTAACCCTTCGGGGTGGGGAGCCGTAATGTGGAATGCATCTGACGACATACCTCCTCCGATGAGTTCGGCGTAGATTTTGGCACCCCGCGCTTTGGCATGTTCGTATTCTTCTAAAATAAGGGCACCGGCACCCTCGCCCAACACAAAACCATCGCGATCTTTGTCATACGGACGTGAGGCTGTTTCAGGCGATTCGTTACGCTCTGAGAGGGCCCGGTTAGCATTAAAGCCCCCAATACCAGCCCTGGTTACGGCCGCTTCGGAGCCACCCGTCACGCAAATCGTCATCCGGCCCAAGCGAATGTAATTGAAAGCGTCGATCATCGCATTCAGGCTCGATGCACAAGCCGACACCGTCACGTAGTTTGGTCCCCGCAAGCCGTAGCGCATCGAAATTTGCCCCGGCGCACTGTCAGCAATCATTCTAACAATAAAAAACGGGTTTATGCGGGGAGTTCCATCGCCTTTGGCATAGTCGATCACTTCATCTTCAAAGGATTTAAGACCACCAATGCCCGATCCCCAGATAACGCCAATTTTATTCAGGTTCAATCCCAGCGGATTAATCATGCCGATCTGCTCACTACCCAGCGGTTGCGGTTGCAGACCCAGCCCCGCATCGCGGATGGCCTGATCGGCGGCAATGATGGCATAATGCGTGAAGGGGTCCATTTTGCGTGCATCCTGACGAGGGATATGCTGAAGCACGTCAAGCCCTTTAAGTTCACAGGCAAACTTCGTCTTGAACTTACTGGCATCGAACTTCGTGATCGGTCCGGCCCCACTTGTTCCAGCGGCAAGGCCTTCCCAAAACGTAGGCACATCGTTACCAATAGGGGTGAGGGCACCAAGGCCCGTAACTACAACTCGTCGAAACGTCATACAGGTGAACGCAGGTAGTAAAAAGGAAGTAAACGGGGTGAATTAGGCTGCTACGTGTTTGAATAGGTAAATCTGACTAAGCAATGCCACAGGCGGTGCTGTCCGCAAAACCTACTTACTCAAACAGGTAGAAAGCCCTTTGCAGGCCTACTTGCCAGCGTTTTCCTCCAGGTAAGTGATCGCCTGACCAACCGTGCCGATGTTTTCGGCCTGATCATCAGGGATAGAAATGTTAAACTCTTTTTCAAATTCCATGATTAACTCAACGGTATCTAAAGAGTCGGCTCCCAGATCATTCGTGAAGCTTGCCTCGGGCGTAACCTCTGACTCTTCCACGCCTAATTTCTCAACAATGATGTTCTTAACTTTTTGTGCAATTTCTGACATTTCGATAGTCAATTGGGGTTGAAAAACGCCACAAAGAAAACCATTTCCCCCGTCATTGTCAAACAATTTTTTCGGCTGCATACCGTTTTAGTTTGTCTTTAATTACCTTATAATTAACTGTTATACAACAACTTAGTCATACATTATGTCTATTCATTCTATCCTGATAACATACCTGCCTTTACCTCTTTATTCTATTCACAGGTGTCCATATCCATAGGTATAGAGCCTGATACACAGGCTTCGTATGAATTGGCAGGGGCATGAAATCCGTTGCAACTTTGCAGCTATAAATCAGACTTTCAGCAAAATGATTCAACTACCCAAGCTTCACCATACCGATTCTTCCAACTTCTTTCTGATGGCTGGGCCCTGTGCCATCGAAGGTCGAGACATGGCCCTCCAAATTGCCGAACGCATTGTTGAAATCACCAACCGGCTTCGTATCCCCTATATTTTCAAAGGGTCATACCGCAAAGCGAACCGCACTAAAGCCAACTCGTTCACCGGCATTGGCGACGATTTGGCCCTGTCGATCCTGAAAGAAGTGGGCGATACATTCAACATCCCCACCGTAACTGATATTCACGAGTCACACGAGGCTGCGATGGCTGCGCAAGCCGTGGATGTGTTGCAGATTCCGGCGTTTCTGTGTCGCCAAACCGAACTCATTGAAGCAGCCGCCCGCACCGGAAAGGCGGTGAACATCAAAAAAGGGCAGTTTTTGTCGGGCGAGAGTATGAGTTTTGCCGCCGAAAAGGTGCGGGCCATCAATCCCAATGCCCCCGTAATCCTGACCGACCGGGGCAACTCCTTCGGTTATGGAGACTTGGTGGTTGACTACCGGAATATTCCGGCTATGCAGTCGTTTGGGGTGCCGGTGG
>JAJAYX010000833.1 GCA_026785985.1 Rudanella sp.
GCCGTCCTGGGTAGTGAAGTAGGTAAACCGTTCGGTTTTGGGGTCAAAGCGGTGCAGACCACCCAGCCGGGTACCCAGCCAGATGATCCCGTCGGGGTCTTCATAAAAGTTATGGACTTCTTTATCGTTGAGGTGGCCCTTTGGCGATACATAATCGGGTAAATATTTAGTGATCTTCCCCGTTTTTGGATCCAGCCGGTTCACCCCATCCGCGCCCGTAGCCACGTAGATGAGGCCGGTTCGGCTGGCAAACAGGCCGGATATGTCAGCCTTTAGGCCATTCGGATTTGTTGGATCAACAAGGTAATTGACATACTGGCCGGTTGTAGGGTTAAATGAGGCAATGCCTTCAGAACGGTTATTCCCGGTTGTAGGGTTAAATGAGGCAATGCCTTCAGAACGGTTATTCGTCGATGAACGTCCACAGATCCACAAGTTTCCCGAAAGGTCTTCGGTAATGGATTGAGCCGATACCATAGATGGATACCGGGTAAACGTGCCGGTGGCACGGTCAAATCGGTGCAGACCTTCGGGCGTACCCACCCAGAGTTGGCCGGTTCGGTCTTCATATAGAAACCGAACTGCTTCACTTAACAACCCATTGGGGTTGGCCAGATTCGCCGGGATATGTTCGGCCTGTTTGCGCTTGGTATCGTAGCGGTATAGCCCAGACTCGAAATCGCCCGTCGTATACGTACCTGCGTTGCCAATCCATAACGTCCCCGTGTGATCTTCCAGCACGGTACTGATGTTGTTTTCGTTCCGCCGAATGGCGGGAAGGGTGGGTATTAGTTGATACGCATTGAACCGTTTAGGATGAGCAATTACCTTGTTTAGTCCGCTCGCCGTACCCACCCATAACGTTCCGGAACGATCCCGATAAATAGCCCGAACTGTGTTTTCGATCAGGCGATTGGGTAGTTCAGGATTGGCTTGATACGTGACGACCTGATTAGTTCGCTGATCAATTCGCTGCAAGCCTTCACTGGTGCCTACCCAAAGATAACCGCCTGATTCGTACAGGCACTTATAGGAGATAACCTTGTTGATTGTGCCGTTTTTCGGTATATACGGCGTAAACTGACCGGGTTGCCGGGGACCCATCCGGAAAAGCCCGGACTCATCAGTACCCATCCAGGCCAAGCCATCGCGGGTTATATACAATGATCGCAAGACGAATGATTGGCCGAGGTAATTGGTCGGAAAGACCGTGTACTGACCTGTCTGGCGGTCGAATCGCAACAATTGGTTACCGTTACCTGCCCAGAGTTGTCCGGTAGTATCCTCAACGATATCTCCTATTCTTCTTTCGGGGGGACTTGGATACAAGGTAAATTGCTTGGTGCGCGGGTCGAAACGGGCAATTCCCTTACCGGCCCCCAACCACAAAATGCCCTGGCGGTCTTCATAAATTGAACTCATGACGTTCCACACGTTTACGCGGGTAGGGTCAATCCGGTAGGGCGTCACATTCCCCGTGCGTTTGTCCACCTGGTGCAAGCCACCGCCGAGGGTAGCTACCCAAAGCCGCCCCGCCCGGTCTTCGTGAATGGCCGAAATAATGTTGTGTTGCAGGGTGTGCTCCGGGTCGCGGGGATCGGCCCGGAATACCTTGAAGGTATAGCCATCGTAGCGGTTGAGTCCGTCGAGAGTGCCAAACCACATGAAGCCTTCCCGATCCTGGCAAATGCTCCACATCGAGTTATTAGAAAGCCCCTGCTCAGTGGTCAGGTGTTCAAATTTGAGGTCGTCCTGGCTGTAGCTACTCAGGCTGAGGCTCAACCAGAACAGCAGCGAAAGCAGGCGCAAGGCATTTTTCATGGAGGGGTGGGGCAATGGAGTCATTTTACCGGGATAATCTACGGCTTGGGCAGCATAATAACAAATTCAGCACCTTGACTATCAGCGCTTTCCACCACCAGCGTACCGCCGTGGCCTTTGGTAACGATGTCATAACTCAAGCTCAGGCCCAGCCCCGTACCCTGCCCGGTGGGTTTGGTGGTGAAAAAAGGCTGGAATATCTTCTGCTTCACCGCCTCAGGTATGCCCAGGCCATTGTCACGCACGCTGATTTCGACCTGCCCGTTTTCCCGCTTCGTGCTCACGCTGACGGTAGGTTCATAGTGGTTCGGGCTTTGTTTTTGCTTCTGCGAAACGGCATAAAACGCGTTGTTGAACAGATTCAGCAACACCCGCCCAATATCTTGAGGCACCACGTCGACCAAGCCCAACGCCGGGTCAAAGTCGGTTTTCAATTCAGCGTTGAAGGTGTTGTCTTTGGCCCGCAGGCCGTGGTAGGCCAACCGCAAATACTCATCGGCCAGGGCGTTCAAATCGGTGGGGACTTTCTCCCCCGTCGAGGTGCGGGAATGTTCCAACATGCCTTTAACAATCAAAGAAGCCCGCTGACCGTGGTGAGTGATTTTCTGGAGGTTTTGGGTCAAGTCACCCAGCAGTTCAGCTTCGAGTTCGGCGTCGCGGATGGGCTTTTGCCGTTCTTCTTCAAGTTCAGAGACTAATTCGACCGAAACTTCCGAGAAGTTATTGACGAAGTTCAAGGGGTTCTGTATCTCATGGGCGATGCCCGCCGTTAGTTCGCCCAAACTGGCCATCTTTTCTTTCTGGATGAGTTGGGCTTGAGTACCTCTCAACTCGGTAAGGGTTCTGTCGAGCGTACTGCGCTGGGTTTCGATTTGCTCATTTTTAAGGTTTAGAGTTCGGTTGGTGTGTTGCTGCTGACGGTTGTTGCGCCAGAGCAACAGAGCGATGAGCAAAAAAACCGCTAAGGCTGAAATGAAGCCGATCCGCTGAAGTTGAACCTGTTTTTCCCGGAGTTGCTGTTGACGTTGTTGTTGGGTGAGCGTGAGCAGTTGGAGCTGTTGAAATTTTTCCCGACCGTACACCGAGTCTTTGGTAGCCATTGCAACTTCCTGGTAGTAAAAGGCGCTGTCCAAGTTACTGTTTGCTTTGTACAATTTTACCATCAAACTGCTGGCGTCCAGAACGATTGTTTTCTGGGATACCTTCTCCCCGTTAGCAAACGCCAACCGGGCATAGTGCAGGCTGGAATCCGGCTGATTGGCGGTGTAGTAAAACTCGGCTATCCGATATTGGATTCTGCCCCGATTCAGGAGGTCTCCCGTAAAATAGGAAATCTTAATGGCCTCCTGAAAACACCGTAAGGCCAGGTCAGGGTGACCTAACCTCGA
>JAJAYX010000834.1 GCA_026785985.1 Rudanella sp.
GGCGTACTGAAAACAGTGCTGCCCCGCGAAGAACTGCCGTTGCTGCGCTTGCAGGTCAACTTTTTGGGGGCCATCGACTTCGAGCAGGGTACACTCAGCTTCGACGCGACGCTGTATGACTCGCGCCTGCTGACGTTCTCGCTGTCGGGTGATATGGCCGTGCGGCTCAACTGGGGCAGTAATCCGGGCTTCATCTTATCGGTGGGCGGTTTCCACCCGGCATTTCAGCCCCCGGCGGGCCTCACCAACATGCGCCGGATCACGATTAGCCTGCTGGCCGAAGACAACCCGCGCATCCGGCTCGAAAACTACTTCGCCGTCACCTCCAACACGGTGCAGGTGGGGTCGAGGGTGGAGCTATACGCGGCTGCCTGGAAGTTCAACGTATACGGATTTTTGGCTTTCGACGCGCTGATTCAGTTCAGCCCGTTCAAGTTCATGATCGACTTTGAGGCCATGCTGGCGGTGCGGATTGGCGACGAAGAACTGTTCTCGATTCACCTCGAAGCGCACATGTCAGGACCGGCCCCGTGGCACGTGTCGGGCAGTGCGTCGATCCGTATTTTGTTCGTCAAAGTCAAGGTAAATTTCGACGTGGAGTGGGGCGACCGACCCAACGATCCGCTGCCAACGGTGGAGGTGTTGAAAGAACTGGAAAATGCGTTCAAAGCTCGCCAAAGCTGGCAGGCGGTGTTACCCGACAACCGCAACCTGCTCGTCACACTCCGCGAACTCCCCGCCGACATGGCCGATATTCTGTTGCACCCGGCGGGTTTCCTCCGCGTTGCGCAACGCAATACCCCGCTTGATCTAAACATCCAGAAATACGGCTCTAAAAAACCCAGCGACGGACAACGGTTTACGATTCAGTCGGTTATGGCCGGTTCGAACCCGCTCACCCGCACCAACCTGGCCACCACGCCGTTCAGCGATTACTTCGCGGCTGCCCAGTTTCTGGAGATGACCAACAGCGAAAAGCTGGCCCGGCCCTCGTTCGAGAAAATGAAAAGCGGGGTCGAAGTCCGGCAAACGGGTCTGGATTTACGGTCGCACAAAACGGTTATCAAAACCGTGCGCTACGAGCAAATTGTGTTCGATTCCAAGTTCCGGCAGGAGCGGCTGAAACGATTTGGCATACTGAAAGCGGGTTTGTTTACGCAACTGCTGGCGGGTAATGCGGCCTCGAAATCGGCCCTGTCGCAAGCGAGCAAAGTTGACTTTGGGATCACCAAAAAAGCAGCCACGGTGGTCGATGAAGCCTACCGCATCGTAAACGTCGATTCGATGCAGGCTCACGCGGGCACCACCGTTTTTGCAACCCAGTCCGAAGCCACCCAACACCTCCGAACGCTGGTGAAAACCGATCCGGCTCTAACGAGTCAGTTACAGATTTTGTCGAGTTTGGAACTATGAAACCATGAGCCAATACACCTTTTTACCCTGGCTACGGCAGGGTCTCGCTAACCAGATTGTTGAAGCCGATGGCAATCAGGCCGTGAAAGAGCGGGCCAGTATCGACGTAACCGTTCGGGTGGCTTCGGATACCGGCGCAACCCGCGAGGTGACCCAGAATATTAAACTGGTGGGGCCGGGCGACGTGGTGGGCATTGACCCCCGCGCCGTGGTACGCACGGAACCGCAACGCTGGACCGCCAACTTCGAGCCGAACTACCTGCCGCTCATTGAATTCTACGACGAAGATTTCCCCTGGCGATATACGCCCGTGAGCAGCAATCCCGACCTGAACCGGATTCGTCCGTGGATTACGCTCGTGGTGCTCGAAGAAAAAGAAGGCAGCAAGCCCGGTGAGTTTGTCGATATTCCCGGCAGCAAGCCCCTGCCAGGTTTGCAACTTAAGGGCAATGCAACAGCCCTTTTTCCGAACGCCAACGACCTTTGGGCCTGGGCGCACGTTCATGCCAACGAGGCTTTGGGTGGCCCTAATCCGCTGTTAGGCGGCAACATGGGTCCGGCTCTGAATCAGTTGGATGCGATGATCCGGCTCAACCCCGACCGGGCCTATTCGCGCCTGTTGTGTGGCCGCAAACTTAAACCCAACACCGCTTATCAGGCATTCGTGATTCCGAGTTTCGAGCCGGGCCGACTGTCGGGTTTGGGCCTCGAGCAACCCGCGCCGGTGTTTGCCACCATGTCGGCATGGGCCGATTATCCGGGCCGGCCGGGGGGCGATTTGTTTCCGTATTATTACCGCTGGAATTTCAAAACCGGCGACGATGTCGATTTTGAGAAGCTCGTGCGGCTGCTTCGCCCCGAACCGCTGGACCCCAAAGTGGGGGTTCGACCAATGGACATCAGCCACCCGCAAGGCGGCATCGACCCCGACAATATCCCCGCCGAACGACAAACGATGCTGCTCGAAGGTGCGTTGATTTCTCCGTCGGCCATCCGGTCGGAGTTTTTCAAAACGCCCGACCTCGATTTACGGAAACAGTTGGTGCAGATTCTAAACCTACCCGAAAAAAGCCGCAAAGCCGCCCCCAGCCGAGTATCGGACCATGACGACCCCATTATTACGGCTCCAATCTATGGCCAATGGCATTTTCTGACCCCCGAACTCAAAAACGAAACCAACGTCAACTTCGTCCACGAAATGAACCTCGACCCGCGTTGGCGGGCTGCGGCCGGGCTAGGCACCCGCGTGATCCGCGACAATCAGGAAAAGTACATGGAAGTGGCCTGGCAGCAAGTGGAGGGCGTTTTGGAGGCCAACCGCAAGCTAAATCGGCTTGTTTTTTCAACCGAAGCCCTGACTAATTTATTTGGTCGGCACCTGAAAGCGTTCGACCCGTCGGTGGGCTTGCTGGTAGTCAAAAATCTGCATACTAAAGTGCTGTTGGCCAACCCCGGCGGCACTCCGCTGACGGCAAAAGCGTTGATCGAGAAAAGCCCGTTAGACAGCGGCACGGTGAGCAATGCGTTCAAAAAAGTGATGCGTCCGCGTGGGCAGGTGGCCCTCAATTCGCGGGCTGTCACGGTGGGCAAACTCCAGTTGGGGGCCGTGGTTCAGGGCATAAACACCCAGAGGCTGGTGCCTTTTCCAACCAAAAATGCAGCCCCAAAATTCCTATTCAGCGTGGAGAAAGCGGCCACCGCTCTTGCTGCGCAAGCCGCCAGTCCCGAAGCCAACACCCTGCTTCGTCCCGACCAGTTTACCGTACTGAACGTGCAGACAATCAGGCCGGTAGTGGGCTTTGTCATCAATTCAAAAGCCGATGTCCAGTTCACCAAAGCCAACGTTCAGGTGAACCCCGGTGGGGTGCTGGTGAATCCGGGCGGGGTGCTGGTAAACCCCGGTCGGGTTGGGGGAGGAGCTGTCTTTGGGGCCGCCACTATCCGCTTGCCGGCCACGAAACTCTTTGTCCAACAATCGAACGACGACCTGGCGTTTCGGTCGGCCCTGCAAAAGCAGAATCTGCTGTTCGAAGCATCGGCGGTAGTCTCGCCCGTGGTAGTGGTTCAGTCGGTGAATATTCCTACCATTTACGGGCAGGTGTTGCAGAAAATTGACCCGGCCGTGACTATGAAAAACCGGGCCATTGCCACCATCAAACTCGCTGATTATTACCAGGGTCAATGGGATCGGTTTATCCGGCCCGTGATGGCCTACCCCGAATTTACGGACCCGATGTATGCCCCGTTGCGTGACATTTCGGGGGAATATATGGTGCCGAACCTGAAGATGATTCAGAACAACGTGATCTCACTGCTCAATGTGAACGGCAAGTTTATCGAGTCATATATGACTGGCCTGAACCACGAGTTTGCCCGCGAATTGCTCTGGCGTGAGTACCCCACCGATCAGCGGGGCAGCTTTTTCCGGCAGTTTTGGGATGTTCGCGAGGTGATGGGGGCCAGCCCAATCAAAGCAAAAATCGAGCAGTTCAAAGACATTCCCGAACTGCACCGCTGGGCCATGAACCGCGAACTGGGCGACCACAACAACCGGAACGCCGTTAAAGACAACGTGGTGCTGGTGGTGCGGGGCGAGTTGCTCAAACGCTATCCCAACACGGTTATCTACGCCCAAAAGGCTGAATGGCCCCTCCTGCCCAACGGTCAGATTAACCATTTTTCGGTGCGCAACCTGGCCAACGAAGATGGCGCAACGGCGGGCAAGCCAAACGTGTTACAACCCCTGTTCAAAGCCCAGATTCTGCCCGATATTTATTTTATCGGGTTCGACCTGGCGGTCCCACAGGTGCGGGGAAGTCAGAAACCGTCGGAAACACTTACGACCGCCGACGATCCCGGCTGGTTTTTTATCCTGCGCGAACGCCCCGGCGAACCCCGCTTTGGCTTTGATATTGGCGATGTGGCCAACACCAGTTTCAACACCTGGAACGAGATGGAC
>JAJAYX010000835.1 GCA_026785985.1 Rudanella sp.
CTAAGCCTTGCTCTAAGCCTTGCTCTAAGCCTTGCTCTAAGCCTTGCTCTAAGCCTTGCTCTAAGCCTTGCTCTAAACCTTCTCTGCGACCCATTTCCAGCCCTTCCTTGCGGAAAAGCGAGGTTTCCTGTTGATATACAGTCATAGCAATACGTTCTTTTTCGAGTGAAACATGCCTAAAGATACCAACAATTTCTGCGCCTGTCAAGTTTGACTGTTCGTAAATATACCGAAAAACAGGGCTTACAAACTGCTCCAAACTTTGGCTATCAATCGAACGAAGCAACTCCGTAAATTGCTCCGTTACGAACGCTCTCAATTTTATCTTATCGCTGTATTTCAATAACGAAGCCGACACGGCCAGAAACCGGCTTCGGAACGCAAATAATTGCTCATCTGGTATCTTCGATAAATCAATCAGCAGGTAATCAAAATCAGGTACAAAACGGTGAAGGTATACGGGTAAAGTTTCCATCTGATCCAGTAAGGAAGCTGACGACCATTTTGCCTCGCCGTGATAAATGATCACGGGCACAATTGGTGTCGGGGTTCGACTATGTTCCTCATCCTGTTGCCAGTGATTGAGCATGTAGCGCAATAATTGAAAATGAGGATGTTTAACCGAATAGCTTTTATGCTCTAACAATAAGGCAATAGTGAGCGGAGTATCATCAATAAAGGTGCATTGATATACTAAATCAGCAAAATATTCTTCCAACTGTTCGTCGATGAACGATCCATTGGTGATTTGCAACGTCTGAATATCAATTCGTTCTGCCAGCTCTTTGGGGAATAAATCCTCAATAAGCGAAGCCATTACGTCAGGATCAGAAAAGGTGGCCTTGAAGAGCCGGTCGTGGGGGTGGTTCATTGTTGTTACGGGTGTACTTTTGCAGCAAGCCTGCAACATACAACGTTTCAACGCATTTCTGGCATGAGCAAGAAAAACCGTACCGGGGTTATTTATTCTACCAACCCCGACTTTCAATTCCAGTCCGACGAACAAGCCGAAGCCCAAACGCTGCCCCCACCCCAGCAAGCTCTCAAGGTGTGGATCGACCGCATTAGTGGGGGTAAAACCGTAACGGCCGTTCGGGGGTTTGTTGGCACCGAATCTGATTTGAGCGATCTTGCCAAACAACTGAAGGCCGCCTGTGGGGCCGGTGGGTCAGCCAAAGAGGGCGAAGTGCTCATTCAAGGCGACCACCGCGACAAGGTCATTGCCTGGCTAACGGCAAAAGGATATAAAGCGAAAAAAGCAGGCGGATGAACTTAGAGCCACTTTAGTAGCTGATTATAAGGATTACCGCAAGAGCAGAACTTGCCCCGAACGAACGTAAAAGGTGGTTGTTGTGGGCGAGTCAGCAGCTTCGTAGGTAACTTCCCAGGTATAATTTCCAACCGAACAGGGAGCGCCCCTGAATGTTCCATCCCATTGTTCGGTGAGTGTATTGCTGGCATACACAACCGACCCCCATCGGTCAAACAGTTTCACGTTGACCGATACCGCAGCAGCCAGATAAATCGCTAAACGGTCGTTTTGGCCGTCGTTATTGGGGGTGAACGCTTCCGGCACATAAACCGGCTCTGGCGGGCAGGTGCTGCACCGAATCAGTTCAATATCGTCAAGAGCAAGGTCGTTGCCACACCCCCCCGCTTCGGCTTTATTGATTAGTTTTACCAACACCGGCTCATCAACATCGGGCATCGTGAAGGAAACGACAAACCGTTGCCACAATGGTTTTTTTGTTTCGGGAATTGAGCCAATGTTAATCGTTTTAAGCGGTCGCCCGCTTTCCGTTTCGATCTGAATGGTGAGGTTGGGAAGCGATGAGTCCGTGCAATTCCCCGGTTGAAGTAAGTTTAACCCCCACACGGAGAACTCGTAGGTTGTGCCTCCACACAGACCAGGAATGGTTTGCCGGTAGAATTCTCCGGGTAAGTCAGAGCCGTTGACAATCAGCATGTTTCCCCCAGGCTCTCCCGTATGATCTTGCTGAAGACCGTGCCATACGGAGCTAAAACAGGTTTGGTCGGCTATGGATGAGATGGTATATTCGCCATTGTCGGGGCACGATTTGGCCACCAGCTTATAGGAGGTACGACCACTAAGCGACGGAATTTTGTCGGCCGTTCCAAACCATTCGCGAATCAACACCTCAGAGGCAGGCCCCGAACACGATTGGGCAACACTATGCTGATTAGCGGTGTAGGCCAAAACCACAAATCCGCCAGCCACATACTGCAACAGGTTCCGAATCCAGGTTGCCGTGTTCAATAACGTTACCAAAAGGGCGGGCATAACGTTTATTTGGACGATTTCATATAAGACTCGTCACCCAACCTATCAGGCAGATTAAGTAGTCATTTCACATCCCCTAAATACCTTTACTTTTGTTTTATGATAACCACTACTGTTACTTGTTTACCCCGGCTTACTGTACATTGGCAACCCTGGCAATTGGCCCCGATAGCCGAGGCAACCATATCGGTTTTTCGAACAAAAATTATTGATAATGAGTCCATTATCAATAATTACCACAGCCTTCTCCAGCCCCGTGAACAGCAACGGGCTGCTCGATTTCGCCAAACTGCCGACCGAAACCGATACATTTTAGGCAGAGGCTTATTTAGGGTAATGGCGGGCCAAATTACGGGCAAAGCTCCCCAATCCGTATCGATTGTAGCTGTGCCAACAGGAAAACCCATTCTGCGGGAAAACCCCAACTGGCATTTTAGCGTATCGCATACCGGCGACTGGGTTTTGTTGGCGGTGGGCCAAACACCCCTGGGAGTTGATATTGAGTTTGTTAATCCACGCTTTATTATTGATGACCTGATTCCAAGTGTTTTATCGGCTGCTGAACAACGGGTCTTAATCGAAAGTACGGATAGCCACCTTTTCTTTTATGAATGCTGGACCCGGAAAGAAGCCCTCGTGAAAGCCACCGGAGAAGGCATAACTAATGATTTTATAAACATACCGGCGTTAGAAGGGGAGCATATGGTGAAGAGTTCGCTGATTGGGAACAATTTTCCCTGGCAAATTCAGCCTTTTTTTGTGAGTGATACGTATCCGGCAGCTCTCGCCAACGTCTATATTAATAGTATGGAATCACCTCAATTTTACGAAATTGACCCCGCCCGGCTTTCTGAGTGGGTGGCTGTTCACTAATTGCGCCTATGAGAATTGGCATTGAGGCCCAGCGGCTGCTTCGCCCCCACAAACATGGAATGGACATTGTGGCCGTGGAAACCATTCGGGCTTTGGCCGAGCATTCGCAACATGAGTTTGTCATTTTTGCCAAGCCCGACACCGCCCGCGAGGGATTACCCACAACACCCAATGTTCATGTTGTTGAGTTGCCCGGTGGATCCTACCCCGTTTGGGAGCAATATGCCCTTCCCAAAGCGGTTCGGCAACACAGCCTCGACCTGATTCATTGCACCGCCAACACGGCCCCGTTGCGGCCATCAGCACCATTGGTATTGACGCTCCACGACATAATATTTCTGGAAAAAGCCATTGTCGGCGGCAACTGGTATCAACGGTTGGGCAACCTTTACCGACGCTGGAATGTGCCACGTGTGGTCGAAACGGCAGATTGCATCGTGACCGTTTCGCATTACGAACGCCAGCGCATCATCGACCACCTCCGCGTTGACCCCTCGCGGGTGGTAACAGTGCATAATGCCGTCAGCAAACAGTTTCGGGTTATTGAGACTGCCGACCAGGTCGAAAGCGTTCGGCAACAGTACAAACTACCCAACGAGTTCATCTTTTTCCTGGGAAACACCGACCCTAAGAAGAACGTTGTGGGTGTTCTGAGAGCGTTATTACTGCTTAAACAACAAGGTTTATTAACGCTGCCGTTCGTGATGGCCAACGTTTCCCAGGCGTATGTCGATGGTATTTTGTCACAGATTGGCGGTCAGGCCCTGGCCAACGATATTCAACTCTGCGGCTACATTCCAAACACCGTGTTGCCCGTTGTCTACAATGCTGCAACGGTGTTTCTGTGTCCCTCGCTGCGCGAGAGTTTTGGCTTGCCAATTTTGGAGTCGATGGCCTGCGGGACCCCCGTACTAACGGCCAGCACCTCGGCCATGCCCGAAGTGGCCGGCGATGCGGCCCTCCTTGCCGACCCGGCCTCTCCCGACGAAATGGCTCACCAACTCAACCAATTGCTCACCTCGACGGCCCTCCGTTTCGACCTCCGAAAACGTGGTTTGGAACGGGCCGCTTTATTCTCCTGGCAAAACACAGCAAAGCAGTTATTAACTGTTTATGAGCAGGTTACACGCCATTAAACGAAACCATGCAGCAGCTTTTTCTCAAATTTCTGTACGTCGTGGCGGCCATTCGCTATCCTGCTTATCGGGGCGATTTGCGGTATTTTGTGCGCGACAACTGGTATGCCCGGATCAATCAGTTTCGTTTTCTCGGGCGTGATTACGTCGCTAAAAAACCGTATAAAGTTATTGATTTTCAGGGTGAATTCGATCAGGAACTACGTTATGTGGTGCCGTTTGCCTATTGGCATCATCTCAACGGAACGCTCAAACAAAGCATCTCCTGCTCCAATACAAAGCCGTTCTATTTTTTTAGCGACAATCACGAAGAACGTTACACCGAGCGAATCTGGCAAAAGGCATACGGCAATTATAACATGCCCAACATGACCCACAGCCCCACCTTCAACTACTCGAAATGGGCACCCGTGCCGTTCAAAGCTCACTACTGCAATGGGCGATTTATGTATGCGAAACCGTTGCTGGTAATTGCCAACAAATACAATATCGAATGGGACAAACCACCCATTAACTTCCTTAGCATCGACGCGCTCGATCGAATTATTTCCACCTGCAAGCCCCACTATCAGATTGTGTATAATCGCCCGCTTTCGGGACAGATTGTGCTGGACAACAGCGAAATTATGGATTTGGGCGAACACGCCTGGATTCGGAAAAACCACCCGGAAGTGCTGCTCATGAACGACCTTTTCGACGAGCACCGCCCCCATGTAAGCAACTACAATCACCTGCAACTGATGGTCTATGCCAACTGCGACCGGTTTATTTCTATGCACGGCGGCACGGCGGCCTTGGCTAGTCATATCGGAGGGATCAACGTCATTTTATCGCACCCCGGCGGTGGGTGGGAACATGCGTTCGATGAATATAAAACCATTTTTCCGGCCTTTTCGGGAGCTAAAATCCTCCACGCCCGCCAGCTTAATGAGGTATTTACCTTTGTAGAAGACTATTTTTAGGATGATTATCACCAAAATAACCAGCGGTCTTGGCAATCAACTGTTTCAGTACGCGCTGGGAAGGCATCTGGCCATTCAGAACAACACCCGGCTGTGGTTCGATCTTCGCTATTACCACAAAACCTACGAGACCGACACTCCCCGGCATTTCAAACTCGACCGATTCACGATTGATTATGACCTGCTTGATTCTTCGCTTTGGCTCTACGTTTCCAAAGCTACCCGGCTCTTGCCCGATCGGTCGTTGAGACCCATTTTCGATACGCGCAAAGAGCAACAGTTTCACCTCGATCCTGCCGTTCCTCAAACAAAAGGAGCTTTCGTTACACTCGATGGGTTCTGGCAATCGGAAGCCTACTTCATTGGTAGCGAGCTTATTATCAGAAAAGAACTGACCTTTAACCGAACACCCGGCCCAGATTTCGATAGGTTCCGGCAACAGATTGAGCAGGCAATCACCCCGATATCGGTTCATATTCGCCGGGGTGACTACGTGAACCATCCCGAATTCAGTCAGTCATTTGGAACCCTGAGACCTGACTACTACGAAGCGGCCATCAAACGGGCATCAGACCATCTCAGGGCCAATTTACAATCAGCAAACCGGCAGGAGTGTGTTCGAAATACATCTAAGCAGTCTCGAAAACAACCAGACCAACAATGGAGTGTATGCGAGTGACCCCTACCAAGACTCATACTTCAAAAACATTGCAAATAAAATCAAAATGGTCCAGAAGAACCTTCCAGAGCCTAATTCCGACATTCAAGGACTAGAGGATGCAATTCTCACTAAAGATATCACTATTTTTAAGAATGACAGTCCCTAATCTCAGATGCAGAGTTCGATAGGTAAAAACGGTTCGATTGGGAAAAATCTAGACTTAACCAAGGTGAGCATGGACTAAGATGAAAATAACTCACTCTAACAG
>JAJAYX010000836.1 GCA_026785985.1 Rudanella sp.
GCTCAGAGCGAGTTGCCAGCCTATGAGAACAGCCAGTAAAATCCAGCCTTCGGTGATTGATGGATAAGCGTTTCGGGTATTTATTTGGGTAGTTGTACTCGTCGTATCCATGCGTTTTGGGCTTGTCTTAGTTTAGTGTGTCAAAGATACCCCCGAACCCATAGCCGGGTCAACTTTGTGGAATGAATTACGCGAAGTTTGGGACTAAACTCCCAAATCGTGTTATCTTGTCCGAAAAAGTCAACACTTATGCTTTACGTTGTTCATGCCTACGACGGCACCGACGAAGCGGCCCTCGACCGACGGATGGCCGTGCGGCCTACCCATTTGGATGGTGTCAAAAGACTCAAAGAAAGAAATCATTACGTACTGGGTGGGGCCCTGCTAAACCCCGACGGGCAGATGATCGGCTCAATGATGCTGCTTGATTTTGAGACCGATGCCCAGCTTCAGGACTGGCTCTTGTGGGAACCCTATGTGCAGAAAAAAGTCTGGCAAACAATCGACATCAAACCATTCCGGCAGGCACAGGTTTAAAAAGTAGTGATGAGTGATGAATGCGTCAGCAAATTCATCACTCATCACTATTTCCCCATGATTCAGGCAGCAATTTTTGATATGGATGGTCTCCTGGTGGATTCTGAACCCCACTGGCGCGAGGTCGAAATAGGCGTTTTTGACACGGTGGGCCTACACCTCACCGACGAGCAGTGTAAACTGACCACCGGCCTTCCGACTGATGCCGTCGTGGAATACTGGTTCGCCCTGCACCCCTGGGATGAATCGATCAGGACGCAGGACGAGATTGGGGTGGCCATTATTGCCGGTGCCCACGAGCAAATTGGCCGCAAAGCCGAACCGATGCCGGGGGCTTTGGATATTCTCCGGTTTTTCCACGAACGCGGCATTCCAATGGCCATTGCCTCGGCTTCGCCCATGCACCTGATCGAAGTGGTGATCGACCGGATGGGTATTCGGTCAATGCTCACTGCCTGGCATTCGGCCACCCTCGAAGCGCACAACAAACCGGCCCCCGACGTGTATCTGGGCGCGGCCCGCAAGTTGGGCGTGGAACCGGGTTGCTGCATTGCTTTCGAGGATTCGGGGAACGGGCTAAAATCAGCTCATGCAGCCGGGATGATTACGGTGGCCGTTCCGGCTGAATTTGAAGTTAATGATCCCAAATTCCAGATAGCCAGTTTGATAATTTCCACTCTGGTAGATTGCGAACCACAGTTGCTCAAACTGCTGCGGTTCCCCGCCGGGACTGTTCACTACTAACTGTTCACTGAAAATGCGTCTATACTAACTCGATGCCTTCACCGACCGACTGTTTGCCGGCAACCCTGCCGCCGTTTGTTCGCTAACGGAGTGGCTTCCTGATGAAACCATGCAGCCTATTGCGGCAGAAAATAACCTCGCTGAGACTGCTTTTTATACCTATAATGCCGACACGAACCGCTACCACATTTGGTGGTTCACGCCCGCCGTGGAAGTCGATTTGTGTGGCCATGCAACACTGGCAACGAAGACCCGGTTACGGGTTCGGCCCACACCACGCTCATTCCATACGTTGCCGAAAAACTCGGTAAAACAGAACTGATTGCCCGGCAAATCTCCAAACGCGGAGGCTATCTTCGTTGCAAACTCCAGCCGAATAATCGGGTTACTATTGCGGGGCAGGTAAAGCTTTATTTAATGGGAGAGATTTTTGTGTAGTCCCCGCCCAATTGCCCGCGCCATGCGTTTTCGGAAACGGGGGTTGGTAATCAGTTTTTCGTCGGCGGGATTGCTCAGGAACGGTCCCTCCACCAGCACGTTGGGGTAGTCGATAGGGGTGTTGAAAAAGAAGTTAAAATGGCCAACATTGCCAAATTCGGGCATTTTTTCGCCAGAAGAATCGGTTTTCAGGCGGAGTAAACGACTCAAAATGGCCTCACTCAATGGCCGGAAACCGAGGTGTTTGTAATACGTGCTGACTCCCCGCACGGTTCGGTTACCCGATGAATTGAAGTGAATGCTCACCAGCATATCGGGCATCAATTGCCGCATGGCCCGGATACGCGCTGTGGGGCCAATGTTGGTGTCGGTGTCGCGGGTGAGCAGCACGGTGGCTCCCTTTCGGGTGAGGTAGCTTTTGAGGTGATGGGCCACATTGAGGGTCATGTCTTTTTCGAGAACGCCCGTTTCTTCACCTTTTGCGCCGGTATTGCTGCCCCCGTGCCCGGCATCCACGGCGATCACCAAGCCCCGCAGTTTTCGCTTTTCGGGACTACGCCGGATGCGGAGCATGAGCGTATTTCGTTGATAAAACAGGCTGTAGCCCCAACTTTGCGGGTTTTTCAGATCAATATGAACCCGCAACTGCTCGTCGGCCATCTGCTCGAACCACACGTTTTTGAGGTTCCGATTGGACGTTTTCTGCGTGATCCAGTTCGTGTTACTCGCCACCCCAAACAGATCGAGAGTCAGGTGGCCATCAGCCAAAAGTTGCGAGCGGTAAGGCAGGCGGGTGGGGAGCCGAATAGCCAACTGATCGTTTCCCCGCGTGGTCGTATCGCCCGAAACCGTCCAGTTGCCAGTGAGACTTCCCGTCGGATAGCGGGCCAGCGTATCCACCCGAACCTGATCGACGGGAATATAAGCCGACAGGGAAGGAGCCAACCGCACCCGCCAAAACCGCCCCGACGAGTCGATACCCGTCAGGTTCAGCACCACTGCCGAGTCGAGGGTTTCCATCCGGGCACCACCGAGTCGGTCGGTGCCGAGGCCATAATACATTGGGGTTAGTTCCGTGCGGGTAAAGCCAGTGAGCATGGTGTCGCGCACGGTGGTTTGGGCAAATCCCGTGATCGAACAGAGGAGCAGAAGCGCGGTAAGAACCCCGTTATATCTGGTGGAACGTTGAGTCATTTTAAGCGATTATCAACCGAGTATTTCCCGGCTCCATTGATCAAAAAAAAGAGGTTAGCCGCAATCAGGTTGACCACCGGATAGGTACCCTGATAAGAGTCGTTAACGGCAAGGTGAGCGATAAAAAGGGCCACCGTGAAATTGATAATCAGCACAATAGCCGTTGGCCGAGTCCATAGGCCCAGGA
>JAJAYX010000837.1 GCA_026785985.1 Rudanella sp.
CTCCACAACAATGGTGGTTACGGCCATAGAGGAGCCAACTACCTCTACGCTGACTGTTTTTCCTAACCCCGCGACCGACAACTTGACAATCCGGTTCACCTCGCCCAAAGCGGGTTACACAACGGTTCAGTTGTTCAATTCGATGGGCATTTCAATACTTCGGTTCACTGATATTTCGGTCAGAACGGGTGAGCAGACCCTGACGGTTCCTCTGCTGAGTACGTCGGCAGGGCGGTATACGCTAACGCTGGAATTACCCGCAGGCCGACAGTCGGTGGGGGTATTGGTGAAGTAGTTTCACCAATACCCTATTTCAGGTATTTTTCCATAACTCCCCGGATGAGCGGACGGGTTGACGTAGTGTTGTACGTGCCTTTAAGCGATGTTGTGGCCAGATCGTCTAATTCGCGACCCATTACCATCCCTTTCACCTGGCCTTTTAGGGCTACTTCGGGGCGGTTGGCCAACACCTCACCCCATATCGTCCGCACATCGGCCCAATAGGCCCGGTGCGCAGCCCACCACGCTTTGGCAACGGCGCACTTGCTGTCGTCAGTCCGGGCATAATCGTTGATTCCTTTCTCCTGAGCCAGTAATTGATCGCCCGCTTCGGAACGGATAATCTTGTCGTTGTCCTGCTCGTGACGGTAGCCGGTGGGTGTAATTTCGTGATGATTCGTTCGGCGCATCACGTTGTAATCGTGGCGTTTGGTGTACTCCCGCCGGGGCAGGGGTGCATCCACAGTGCTTTCCCAATAATGCCGCCCATCGGCATGAATCCATGTTGCCGAGCCTTGATAACGCGGGCTGTCGTCCACCTCAAACACCTGCTGTGTCCACTGGCCTTTGGCTTGTTCAGGGCTGATGGTCAGGCGTTTCCAGGATGCGTTCTGGTCAAAAGCTAACAATGAGGTATTCTGGTACAGCCAGTCTTCGCGCCAGTGTTTGATCACCATTGTGTCGTTGGCTACCAGCAAATGCTGAATCACCAACTTGCCGGGCCGCTCCTCATCCACAAACACCCACTCGATGCCTTTAGCCGTGTAGCGATCTTTAAACGTGTACAGTTTATCGGGCGAAAACGTTTCGACGTAGTTGAAATCAACCGCATGGCAGCCGCATTGGCCCTTTATGGCCGCAACGTCCTGCGGGTTGGGGGTGGTCTGGGCAACAGCCGCGCTGATGGTAAGCCCGATGGCCGTAATGATAACCGAATAACGCATAGCACATTTGGTTTGGGTGATTGATGAATTACCAGCCCAAAATTACCTCTGTTTAGAATGATTAAAAATAGTTTGCTGATTTATTTTTAATCATTCTAAACACAATCTACCTTTGTTCCGCCGAATCAGGATACCGAACGCAGCATCACCTGTCTCGCCGAACCGATTTGAACCACGACATGGCCCCGACACTTCTGATCTATTTCTCGCTTCTGCAACCCGTTCCCCATCTACCAAAACCGCTGGCGGACACGCTGCGCGAACGGGCGTTGGACGAGGTGGTAGTGACGGCCACGCGCTCTGAACGGCCAATGGGTGCTTTGCCACTGCCCGTAACGGTAGTTGGTGCGAAGCAGATTCAGCAGATGGGCAGCTTACGGCTGGGCGATGTGCTGCGCGAACAAACCGGGGTGGCCATCGTCACCGATCACGGGCAAGGCGTTCAGATTCAGGGCTTTGGCCCCGACTATACGTTGATTATGGTGGATGGCGAACCGCTCGTGGGCCGCACCGCCGGTACGCTCGACTTGACGCGGCTGGCCGTTGGTAATATAAAGCAGATCGAAATCGTGAAAGGCCCGTCGTCGAGTCTCTACGGGTCGGAAGCGTTGGCGGGCGTGGTCAATATCATTACCGACGGGGCCGGGCCAACCACGCGGGCCAGTGTTTCGGCACGGTACGGAGCCAACCGAACCAGCGATTTTTCGGCAGATGTGAGCCGGACGTTTGGCAAACTAAACGTCTATGCCTTTGGCAACCGCTACCAATCGGCGGGCTATTCGCTACCGGGCGCGTCAGGGCAAGCCGAGCCGGGCAACCCAACCATTGCGCCGTTTGTGAATTATACGGGTAGCGGGCGGCTGGCGTACTCGTTTTCGCCCCGGCTAACGCTTTCGGTATCGGGCCGGTATTTTTCCGAACGGCAGGATAATGCGTTCGCTATCAACCAAAAAGAGAGCGTTTCGGGGCTGGGAACGGTGCGCGATTACAGCCTGAATCCGGTATTGACGCATCGAATCAACGACGGCCTGAAGCTGACGTACCGCTACTACCGAACGGGCTACCAAACCCAAACCGACCTCCGCTATATTGATTCGGGCAAAGAATACGACGCGAGTTTTTTTCGTCAAACCTTCGACCGGCCCGAAATCGTGGCCGAGCGGATTTTCTCACACAAACACATACTGACGGCGGGCGCGGGCCTGATTCAGGAAAGCGTAGAAGCAACCCGCTATACAGACCGCAAGCAATTTCAGACGCGCTACGGCTTTGTGCAATACGAG
>JAJAYX010000838.1 GCA_026785985.1 Rudanella sp.
ACATCATTCTGAATCGGGCAACGGTGGCCCCGTCTCTCGCTCCCACCGAACCTAAAGCCGCGCTGGAATCACCGCTGAATCCTGCTCTTCAACTGGCTGAAACAACGGTGACGGGGCGCATTACCGACGAGAAAGGGGAACCACTCCCCGGCGTAAATATTGCCGTGAAAGGTACCAGCCGTGGCACCAGTGCCAATGCCGAAGGCCGCTATTCGCTGGTTGTCAACCCCACTGACGTGCTGATTTTTTCGTTTATCGGCTTCCAAAAAAAAGAAGTTTCCGTTGACAATCGTACCGTGATCGACGTGAGTCTGACGGCAGAAAATACATCGCTGGATGAGGTGGTGGTGGTGGGCTACGGCACCCAGCGCAAGATCGAAACAACGGGCTCCATTGCCTCCATTAAGGCCGCCGAACTGCTCCAGACCCCCGTTGCCAATGTGGCGCAGGGCTTGCAGGCACGAGTGGCCGGGATGCAGATTACCCAGAACTCCGGCGCACCGGGGGGCAATGTCAGCGTGCGGATTCGGGGAACCAACTCGATCAACGGCAGTTCGGAACCGCTCTATGTGATCGACGGGATTCAGATTGCCAATGGCGGTGGGGTTTCCGACGTTAGCCCCCTGTCGCAGATCAACCCCAACGACATTGAGTCGATTGACGTGTTGAAGGATGCTTCGTCCACGGCCATTTATGGTTCCAGAGCCGCCAACGGGGTGGTGCTGATTACAACCAAACGGGGTAAGGATGGCCTTACGCGGGTTAGCTACGACGGGTATGCAGGCGTTCAGCAAGTCAACAAAACCATAGACGTATTGAATGCCCGTCAGTTTGCCGCCCTCGAAAACGAGGTGTACAAACGGCCCATCTACGCCAACCCAACCAGTTTGGGCGACGGGTTTGACTGGCAGAAACTGATTTTTCGGCAGGCCAGGATGCAGAGCCATCAGCTTTCGGTAACGGGCGGCAACCAGAAGACCCAACTGGCCGTGTCGCTCAACTACTTCAACCAGGATGGTATTGTCCGAAACTCCAATTTTACGCGCTACTCGCTGCGCTCCAACCTCGACCACACCATCTCGAAACGGGTCCGAATTGGTACCAGTCTTTATTATGGCTACACTGTCAACAACGGAGTGACCGTGGGTGGCACCAGTTCCGACGTTACGAGCAGCAGAGGGGGCGTTTTGGGAGCGGCAGTGGCGGCCCCGCCAACCCTTGTCCCGTACCGGGAAGATGGCACGATTTTCCCGTTTCAAGACCAGATGAACGGGCAGTATCAGGAGGTTACCAACCCGCTTAACTTCATTACACCCCTCAATCAGCAATCGGCTCAACGGTTGCTGGTGAATGCCTACATTGATTTCACCCTGCTGAAAGGCCTTACCTATCGGGCCAGTTTCAACGCCGACGTGGGCAGTACGCTCGGCGAATTTTACTCGCCCCTATCGCTGTTGAGCAAATCGCAACTGGCATCGGGGGGCGGCACGGCGAGCAACACCAACACGTATGGCCGGACGCTGTTGCACGAAAGTATTTTCACGTACCGCACCCGGTTGGCAGAGCGTCATACCCTGGCGGCAACGGTCGTGCTGGCTTCGCAGGCTGAGGTAGGGCAGGTAAATAGTCAGTCTGCCCGCAATTTTCCCAACGACGTTACCCAAAACAACGCCATCCAACTGGCCGTGGATCGCACCGTGAGCAGCAACAAAAGCAAAAGTCGCCTGGATTCGTACCTCGGTCGGGTCAATTACGGCTATCGGGATCGGTATTTTCTGGACTTGACGGCCCGCGTGGACGGAGCCACCAAGTTTGGCGAAAACAACAAATACGGCTTTTTTCCGGCGGTTGCCGGGGCCTGGCGAATTGTGGAAGAACCGTTCATGAAATCGCTGCCCGTAATCTCCGATTTAAAACTTCGGGGCAGTTGGGGAATCACCGGCAACGCCGGGGCCATTGGTCCCTATCAGTCGCTGGCAACGGTAAGTGCGTCGGGCCTGACGTATAATTTCAACCACAACACGGTCAATGGGATCAATCCCGGCTCGATTCCGAATCCGAACCTTCGCTGGGAAAAATCGACGCAGATTGACGTTGGCCTCGACATCAGCCTGTTCAAAAACCGCTTGTCAGTCGTCGCTGACTACTATTCCAAACAAACCGACGACCTGCTGTTCCAGAAAGCCTTGCCCCAATCGTCGGGCTACTCGGCCATAACCGGCAACTACGGGTCTATTCGCAACCGGGGTGTTGAACTGGCCCTCAGTGGGCGGATTGTGCCGGGATCGGGGCGGGCCTTGCAGTGGGATGCCTCGGCCAACATCACCGTTAATCAAAATGAGGTGCTGGCCCTCGACGGGGTGTTGCAGGAACTGCCCCGCTCCGAATTTGCCCTGCTGAAAATTGGCTACCCAATGGGATTGTACCGAACCTACCTGTTCGACGGCATCACGCAGACCGGCGAGAGTATCCTGCCGGGTTACGATGGCCGGGTAGGTGGCCCAAAAGTAAAGGATGTGAACGGCGACGGGAAAATTTCGGCTGCCGATCAGATGATTGTAGGCAATGCCCAACCGAAATATCTCTTCGGGGTATCGAGTTCGTGGCGATTTCGGGGCTTCGACCTGAGCCTGTTTTTGCAGGGCGTTCAGGGCATCAGTCTCCTGAATTTATTTCGATACACCTTCGAAACTCCGTTGGGGCAACAGAACCTGCTGGCGGGTACGGCCAACCGCTGGTCTCCGACAAACCCCAACAACGAATATGCGTTGGGCTTTCAGGGTGGGCGATTGCCGTTGTCGGACCGCTACGTGGAGAACGCTTCGTTTGTGCGGCTGAAGAACGTAACGCTGGGCTACACCCTGCCAAAACTGCGGGGAATCAACCAGATGCGGGTCTACGTCAGTGCCAACAACGCGCTAACATTCACCAAATACACGGGCTTTGACCCGGAGGTCAATAATTTCGGAAATTCCACCACGCTGTTTATCGACAACGGCACCTACCCCATCGCCCGCTCGTATTTAGGCGGCTTACAGGTATCTTTTTAACGAACGCATGAAAAAGCTCCTTTTTCTTCTCATAGCGGCCCTATTGACGGCCTGTAAACTCGACGAGACGGTGTACTCGTCTATTTTTACCACCAATTTTTATAAAACTGCCCCCGATGCCGAAGCCGCCGTTGCTGCGTCATACGGATCGCTCATCAACTTGTTCGGCTTCCCCCTGGTAGCGTCTTCTGAATTTGCCGCCGACCAAACCTACCCCCGTGCAGTGGTGGGGCGCAATACCATCACGCTCTTCACCTACGATCCCTACTTTACAACCCAACGGAGTTCGGGGCGGCACGAAACGGAAGGGCCGGCGGGGGTCTGGCGATTCAGCTACAAAGGCATCGAAAATGCCAACTGGACTATTGAAAAAGTACCGGCCATTCAGATGGACGTGAAACGCCGGGCCGAAATTGTGGCCGAAGCCTATTGCCTGCGGGCGTTCTATCACTGGACGCTGACGAAGAATTTCGGGGATGTCCTGATTAAAACGAACGCCAGCGTAGGCGAAACGGAGGCCGTAGTGGGCAAAAGTCCCCGTGTTGATGTTTACAAGCAGATTTACAGTGATCTGGAGCAAGCCATTGCCGATTTGCCCACCAACTCGGCCAGCCTGGTGAAAGGTCGCCCCAGCAAGGAAGCCGCTCAGGGATTGTACGCCAAAGTAGCCCTGTACAACGAAGATTGGGGCAAGGCACTGCAACTGGCGCAGGGGGTTATTGCGTCAGGAAAATACGCGCTGATGCCCAACCCGGTTGATGTGTTTGACGTTGACAAAGAGGATGCCGCCCGGGTTGAGAACATGTGGGCGGTGGAAGCCGAACGGCAAACCCCCGGTCGCTGGCTCACGGTGATGGGCATTGCCGGTCCCCGCAATAGCAGCGGTATCGACTACGCAAAGGTGTCGTTTGGGTCGTGGTTTGCCTACCAGGGCTTTTTTAACTCGTTCGACCCCAAAGACAAACGGCGGCAATTGCTGGATACCAACTACCGGGATGTGTCGGGCAAGATTGTCCTGCAAAAAGACATCACGCCCGTTACGCCAAAGGGGGTGCTGATCCGAAAATACCGCGACCCCAATTCCATTGCCGAAGCCAACAACTGCAATTTTCCAATTCTGCGGCTGGCCGATGTGTACCTGATTGCCGCCGAAGCTGAGGCCCGGCTCAGTGGCCCTACGGCTGCGGCCTATGCCAACATCAACACCGTTCGTCGCCGGGCGGGGCTGGCCGATTTGAAAACCGGGCTGAGTAAGGACGAATTCATCAACGCCGTTTTGCAGGAACGCTCCTGGGAGTTTTTCGGCGAAGCCGACCGCTGGTACGATCTCACCCGCACCAATACGTTCCTGACGGTTATTCCGAAAGCGGTCAACGATGTGTATCCCCAACGTACCCCGTTGCCCAAACACCGCTATTACCCTATTCCGCTGGAGGAAATTCAGGCCAATCCAACGCTCGAACAGAACCCCGACTGGAAATAAGAGGCAGTACTCATCCAATGTCAACACGTAGCTAGTTTGGGCATTCATCAACGACTATCCAGACCGGCCAAACAATCTTTTCGTCCATCGTTATGCACGTTTCTTTTCTTCGGCTCACCCGGCCTATGCTGTTGTGGGTACTTACCGGCTTACTGTCTGTTTCGTTTAGTGTGCGGGGGCAAACGCAGCCCAAACCCCTCTGTATCAGTGGCATTTATCCGAGTCTGGCCTACTACAACAACGAGGGCGAGTGTGGAACGGGGGCGGTGGTACCCTGGGCCAACCGCCTGTGGGTCATTACCTACGGGCCACATTTACCGAAAGGATCATCCGACAAGCTGTATGAAATCAGCCCCGACCTTCGGC
>JAJAYX010000839.1 GCA_026785985.1 Rudanella sp.
ACCTAACGGGCCGCGAACGGTACATCTTGAATGTCAAAGCCGATCACCTGATCGAATCCTGCCTCGATGAGTTAGACGTAATCTTTGACGTACTGCACGAAAAAATGGGGGCTACGTTTGTTCGCACCATCAGCAGAATCGCCTTCTATAACGCCAACGACGAAATTCACTGCTATAGCGGTGATATTATAGTGCTTGAAGAGGATGAAAATTGCTTGTATGCCGGTTGAAGGGCAGGGCCAGGATCAATGACCACGCCAACCCAGTCCTGTCTAATCTTCGCGTTCGTGGTGTCGCCTACAAACTGCCTTTGTGAAATACTGATGAACTCTCCACACCTGTTCTGTTGGGCTGCCCCTTCGCATACCGGGCTGCTTCCTGTCAGGGGTAACCCGCCCAGGCAGAACTAACCAACAGCGCACAAAACCGAACAAGCCGCGAGAAGCCGGAGCATGTCAGAACACGCTGTCGCATGTACGTTAGCCTGTCGACAGAAACGCTGTTGTCAACGCTCTGTCCACGGATTTGAGCCTGTCGTCAAGTACGTTACCTACACAAACAAATCGTTCTGTCGAGCGGACATTGACCTGTCGACCGAGACGCAAAAAACCAGCAAAGAAACGCTCGCTATTAAGTCGTTACCCTGTCGCCTGTAACCCGCCCACGCCACTCATATGAATGGGAGCACCCAACGCCAATGAGGGCTGATGGCGAACGAGTTACTTAGTTGAACGCGCAAACTCCTGACCTTTACACCCTCATTTTCGTTGGGCTGAACGCCTGGCTTTGGGACGGGCAACCTGTCGCCCGACAACCCGCACACGCGAAGCGCACACAACGCACTTTCTTATTTTTAGGCTTCTTCTCGAATCAAGGTTTTCAACCCTTCGGCTAATTCAGGCGTTACCGTCACGCCATGAACACTACTGGCATGGTCAGCGGCTTGAGCTAAAACTTCATCCTCGGTTTCGGCCTGAATTTGAGCGGTACAATCAAAACCAGCGTCTCTACATTTAAGCGTTTTCATACTTGTTGGTTGGTAAGGGTGAAAATAAATTGGTAAATATCAGGTCATTAGACTAAAATAAAACGGCAATTGGTTTCAAGGCTACACCCCTGTGGCCTGTAGTTTCTTTAAATTTTCTGCCTGCATTCGATGACGGTCAATATGGAATCGCAAAAACTCCAGACGTTGACCAAATGTCAACGCTCCCGAAATAGGGTGTGGATGCGCCTTCTTTGACAGGTCGTCTTCGTAGAGTATTTCACCGAACGAATCTAAAATAGGCTGAAGGCTAGTCAATGACGAAATCCAAAACGGTAAGGGACCACCCATACGGGGGGCAGCTATAGCCGGTACTATCTCTTTCACTTTCCAGGTTCGCTCAATAATAGCTTCAATTAACAGTCCGTCGTTTAAACTGGTCTCTTCATAACTGACTGTGCCTTCCCTTATGCCAAGAAGAGTTTTCCACATCCCTAAAATACCTCCTTGTTCAGCCCAGAATAAATGTTCTGTAATTTCTACGGCATTCCAACTCTCAGAAGAAGGTTTCCATTGGGCTTGTACCTCATCAAGATCAGTCAAAACAGCAATATAATTCTGGCGGGCAATCGCTACTTTATGGAGGAGTTGATTCGTCAAGTTCATTAGTAAGAGGATTTCAGAGCCAGTAATTAGTACGTAAACATCCGGTCATTTTCAGTCGCCAGCCGAACCAATTCAGTCGGCATGGCAAACTCAGCGGGTTTACCTTGCAGATCAGCTTCGGTTACGCCCCGTGCTTTGGCCGACATCCCCGATACATAAAACCGTCCGCCTGCCTTGACAATAGCGTCATAATGCTCGCGGAGTTTACCTGTTCCAAGACCTTCCACTTTATCCAGTTCGGTGTCACGAAGTAGCGTAGCGGCATCGCCTGCCAGAAAGAGCGTAACGGAATGGCCTTCGGAAAGAGCGGTTTTCGCCACCAGAAAGCCGAGAGCGGCACGGGTCGGGTCGGCAGGTCCACAGGTAATGTGTACGAGTATTTTCATCTTTTTTGTGGTGGTTGTGGTCTGTGCATACGTGTTACCAACCGTAAAGAGAAGTAAAAATAAAACAGCAAGGGTGAGTTTAGATCGCATATTTGTTAAACGTTTATTTCGTATGAATACAGGACGTTTGCCCTGTCGCCAAGAATCTGCCCAACGCACTTTGGCTGGCCTATCGGGAGCGTTGGGCTTGTCAGTCAGAATCCCACCGAACGAACTAAAACCTGACCTCTGGGACGTGCTGCCTGTCGCCAAGACGCTGCCCCGCAAGCAATTAATGAGCGACCACCCAACGCCAACAAGGGCTGATGGCGTAGCCTTTTCACCCTTGTTTGGTTGGGCGAAAAGCGCGGGGGTGCCGGGTGGCTATCGTGTCGCCCGTGAACTGCCCAACTCCGGTGCCAAAGACCTTAGCCTTTTCGGCCCTTCCCGTGTCGCTGGAGCCTACCTTACTAATTACCACCACTTGAAATGCTGGCCTACTATACCT
>JAJAYX010000840.1 GCA_026785985.1 Rudanella sp.
CTTGAGGTCGTCATAAAACGCAAATTCCGTCAGGTGCTCAAAAAACGCATCAACCGATTTATCACTCTTCCCATTTAAGGCCGCAAACAATGACTTGAACATGCGCGTAGCGGCACCTGACGCAGGCACAAACTTCATCAGTGAATAATCACCGGCTATTTCGTCAAACCGTCTTGTATAGGTGGTTAGCTTGTCTTCGTCGACCCGCACAATGCCGTCACCCACGGTGGCAGCCCGAATGGCATTGAGATACGGGAAGCCATTCACAAAATGCTCAATTTGGCGGTCAATTTTTTCGATGAAAATACCCTGAGCGGCTATCTGTGCGAGGTCTTGTTCGGTAAACATAGAGTGTTGCTGGTTTCAGGCTTCAAAACTACAATTTTTTGGCAATTGGGACAGTGAAACGTGGTACGTCCGCCTACTTCGGTTCGCTCGATGCGCGTATGACAACGAGGGCAAAATTTGTGGGCCTCCATGTCATTGTAAGGAGACGTATCCCATTCGCGAACATGAATCAGAAACGATGCAGGAAAATTACGGTACGTAGCTTCATATCGAATAGCCGTTTCGAGTACTAAACGAATGGCTGTGTGCAACTGATTCATATCACGGTCAGTCAAGCTATTAGCCGGTTGTTCGGGATGGATTCGGGCTTGAAAAAGTACTTCATCAACAATCCAGTTGCCCAAACCAGCCGTAGTGCGTTGGTCTAATAACACGGGTTTAATAGGTGATTTTCGCTGACAAATACGCCGGCTCAGTTCATCAAGAGTGATTGCCAGTCCATCAGGCCCAATTTTCTTTTCAATCAAAAACTGGTCGATATTGGCAACTAACCCAACCCGTTCAAACTTACGGG
The DNA here is from genome assembly GCA_026785985.1 of Rudanella sp. Lineage (GTDB taxonomy): Bacteria > Bacteroidota > Bacteroidia > Cytophagales > Spirosomataceae > Rudanella. Next base: position 863 of record JAJAYX010000840.1, read on the forward strand.
GGCAAAGAAATCCCAAATTGAATCCATTCTCGAAAGCAAACACAATGCGGGCAAAACGGGGTCTGTCGAGCGAAGCATGGTAATACTGAAGATCGCCGGTCATACCGAAGTGCATTCGTATAATCACGGTAGGATCGTCGGTAAAGACGAACAAATTTTTGCCAACCCGGCGCGTTCCCACAAACGACAGTCCGATCAGTCGCTCACTTAAAACAGCATAGTCAGTGGTCAACAATTTTGTGTCTTCTACATTTATATGAGCGATTGATTGTTTTAATGAGGATGACTCCAGATATAGTCTTCGAATCTCAACTTCGGGTAATTCAGGCATGTTTTTTCGCTGAAAAGGTCTCTTTCTCTACAACAAATGGGGGCTGTGTTCGTTTTGACTTTGTTCAGCGAAAGTTGGCGTATTAGTCTATAGTTGAACTATATTTTCTGATAAGCCGTTAACTAACAATCTATTAGGAAATACGCGATGAGTGACTATTTTTGTCCCTTGTCTTTCAAACCACTAACCCCCCTTTGAATGACACAGTCTTTACAAGTGCATGTTAAACTGTTAAATTCAAACTGATTATGGAGCAAAATCCCCCTCAAAAATCGCGAACAAACGGTGCCCTTTTGGCAGCCCTGATTTTAATGACAGGTCTGGCGGGCGTATCGAGTTATCTGTATTTCACCACCAAGGAGAAGTCAGACACTCAGGAAGTTACGATAGCCGAGCGCGTTGAAGAACTCTCGAACACACGAGTTAAGTTAGACTCGATCTCAACGGCATTGGATGCTAAAATAGCAGAAGTTCAGAAACTGGGTGGTAATGTTGATGAACTCCTGAAAGTGAAGGCCGACCTGGAGCGCGATAAAGATGCCCTCCGTCGGGGCAACTCCTCTTCACAGGCTTCAGCCAAGGCAATGATCGCTAAATACGATCTTAAGATCAAAGAGTACGAGGCCTATTTGATGGAGAAAGACACGATGATCGTCAACCTTCAGCGGGAAAACGGCGTCCTCGTAACGTCTAATCAGACATTGAACCAGGAAAATACGGCTGTTAAAACGGAGCGGCAGTTGGCCCGCGATTCTGTGGCTACCTTTGCAGCCCAAAATCAGGAACTGGCTACGAAAGTGACACGGGCTTCTGCCTTGAAAGCCCAGAATGTGAAGATCTTCGCGGTTTCCTCGAAGGGTAAGGTTCGGGAAGACGATGCTTACAAAGCCAAGCGGTTAGATAAAATCAAGATGATTTATACTCTACTTGACAACCCGCTGACGAAAGAAGAACCCAAAGATATTTTTGTACGAATTCTGGACCCTGACGGTGCCATTGTGTCGGACATGGCCAATGGTTCGGGTACATTTACGGTAGATGGTAACGAGACTGTTTATACAACTAAGCAAAGCGTAAACTACGATAGCAAAGGTCAGACAGTTGAACTGCTTTACACCCGTGGCACTGCCTACAAGCCTGGTAAATACACGGTTGAGCTGCACTCAGAAGGGTTTAAAATTGGAACCGGTGAGTTTGCCATTCGAAAATAGTCTAAACCGCATCAGCGGCCCGGCAAGATTCTGGTAATTGTAAAGATTCTCAGAACAAAAAAGGCGGCACTTTCCCAGTGCCGCCTTTTTATGTTAAAAACAGCACGTTCTAACTACCCGGTTCCCCCTAATTCAATGAAACTAATTATTGCTGGCATCAGCACAGAAATTGGAAAAACAGTCGTTTCTGCCATTATAGTCGAGGCTTTACAGGCTGACTATTGGAAGCCCGTTCAGTCGGGAGCACTCGAAGACTCTGATACAGAGACAGTGCGCAACCTGATTAGCAATCCACGCTCCCACTTTCATCCAGAAGCTTATCGTCTGCGTGAGCCATTATCTCCCCATGCCGCTGCCGAAATTGATGGCGTTACGATTGATATGAAAAAACTCATAGTACCCCAAACTGATAATCACCTGGTGGTCGAGTTAGCTGGTGGTCTATTGGTGCCCCTCAATAATCGCGACCTCAACATCGACTGGGTTCAACGGTCTGGTTTGCCTGTTGTGCTGGTTTCGCGTAATTATCTGGGCAGTATCAACCACACACTTCTGTCAATTGAAGCCTGCCGAACGCGCGAAATCCCGGTGCTTGGAATTGTGTTCAACGGGCCGGAAGTAGTTGCTTCTGAATCGGTTATATTGGGTATTTCGGGATTATATTGTCTGGGTCGAGTCGCTCAGGAAAGGGTATTAACAAAAGCTATTATCGGCCAATATGCCGAAAAGCTTTTGCCCCAACTTAATAGTATGCGTGCATAACATCTTATATTTGTCTATATTTTTTCCAGTAGAAAAAGAAACTATGGATGCATACGTTGTTGCCGGTTATCGCACTGCCGTTGGCAAAGCCCCACGGGGTGGTCTCCGTCTCACCCGCCCCGACGATATGGCGGCTGAAGTAATTAAACACCTCTTGGCCCAGGTTCCTCAGCTTGACCCTGCCCGCGTTGAAGACTTGATCGTGGGCAACGCCGTGCCTGAAGCTGAACAGGGTATGCAGATAGCCCGATATATTGCGCTGCTCTCGTTGCCAACAACTGTTCCGGGCCTTACCATCAATCGCTATTGTGGTTCGGGATTGGAGGCTATTGCCATTGCCTCAGCCAAAATTCATGCGGGTCTCGCCGACTGCATTATTGCGGGTGGCACGGAGTCAATGTCATTAGTACCTGTAATGGGCTGGAAAACAGCCCTCAATTACGATATTGCTCAAAAACACCCCGACTATTATATCGGTATGGGCCTGACTGCTGAACAGGTGGCTCAACAGTTTCATATTGGCCGGGACGAGCAGGACGAGTTCGCCTATGAGTCGCACCAAAAGGCTCTGGCAGCCCAGGCAAGTGGGCGTTTCGTAAAGCAGATTGTGCGAATTTCCGTCATAGAAAATTATTTCGATGCGGCAAGCGGTAAGAAAAAGACCCGCGAATGGACAGTAGCCAAAGACGAAGGCCCCCGCGCTGATACCAGTGTCGAAGGTCTGGCCAAATTGAGGCCCGTGTTTGCGGCTGGTGGCTCCGTTACGGCAGGAAACTCCTCGCAAACCTCCGACGGTGCCGCTTTTGTTATCGTGATGTCAGAACGGCTGGTTAACGAACTGAATTTGAAGCCAATGGGTCGCATGGTTTCTTATGCGTCGGCGGGGGTTGAGCCGCGCATTATGGGCATTGGGCCAGTCGCTGCTATTCCTATTGCTTTGAAAAAAGCGGGCTTGCAGCAAAACGACATCGACCTGATTGAGCTAAATGAAGCTTTTGCCGCCCAGGCATTGGCTGTTATTAAGGAGCTTGACCTTGACCGGAGTAAAATCAATCCTAATGGCGGAGCCATTGCCCTGGGTCATGCCCTTGGTTCGACCGGTGCCCGCCTATCGGTGCAGTTGCTTAACGAAATGGCCGAACGGCAACAGAAATACGGTATGGTGTCTGCCTGTGTTGGTGGAGGTCAGGGCGTTGCCGGTATTTTTGAGCGGCTTAATTAGGATACTGGACGTTGGATGATCGAACCTTCCAATAGCCAACGTCCAGTACTACCTTATCCGCAGTCGTTGCCCCACTTCGATGGTGTAGTTGCGGAGTTTATTCAGGCGCATCACTCGCTCAATACTTACCTTGTTGATGAGGGCCACTCGATAAACCGTTTGCCCCGGCCGGACAATATGGTATTGAGTTACAATTGGACTACGGACCGATTTCTCAATCGGAATCCGCTCAATTTTAAAAATCGTTCTAAGCCTTGGTTCGGGTGAAGTAGATCTTGTAGGGTTTGATTTGGTTCTCAAACCCGGATTTTCGACAATCAATTCCTGCCCAATCCGAAGAGGAATCTGCTCTGACAGTTTGTTCCACTTGTAAAGCTGGATAACCGTTACGTCATACAATCGCGAAATGGCATAATATGTCTGCCCGGCTCGAACAATGTGCCGTTTGGCTTGTGGAGCCTTGGTGCTTGTTACGGCAGTTGCACTGTCGACTGTTGCCGCCATAGTTTTCGAAATGGACATGATTGCCGTGCTATCGACGGAAAGTGTGGCGGAATTCATTGGTTTCTCTCCTATCAACTGAGTCGAATCGACCGCTGCAACGGGTAAATTTAAGCTTGAATCTGGTTGAGGGATTAATACGGGCGGTTTTGGAACAGATGGCAACTGTCGGTATTCAATGGGCTGATTACGGGGGCGCGATCCCTGAAGCCAAATTGCCCAACCTGACGTTACGGACTGATTTGGCTCAATATCATTATAGCGCAGTAAATAGTTGAGCCGAACTCCATATATATTAGAAACCTCCCACAGACTCTGCCCTCGTGCCAGCACATGAAAAGGCATCGTTGCCCGTCGAAGTTTTGAGGCCAGATAATACACCTCGCCGGGCCTAACCACGTTCCGGTCTGTCATATCATTATATTCCAGAAACTGCGGTATCGAAATGCCGCCATAATACGCAAGGGTAATAACATTATCGCCCGGCTGTGCCTGAACACCGGGCAAGCCATTGATTTCGTAGAGCGTTATTGGCGTATTCAGCTTTGAGTTAACAGGAGCCAGTCGGCGCAATACAGGAAACCCCAAATCGGGGCCGGGCGGGTTTTGTTTGGCGTTTTCAAGTTTTCCGGTCGCAGCCGCATATTCCTCCGGCAACATTCGAATCAATACGGCATAAGATCCCTCTGTTGGGATAGCAGAGCCGCGCAGCCAGTCATCAAATGGCCGCAGCCGATCTGTAGGAAGATTATACTGAAACGCAACATCGCCTACTGTTTGACCATTACTTTGCGTATGTGTCCACAGAATATACGTTCGGTTTGGTCTGAATGTCGGTTCTTCGTGGTTAAAAACCAATCTCCGGGCAAGTAATTTCCAAATAAGAGCCGGACTATCCTGAATAAACTGCATCACTGTTCGGAGTGCATTGGCATTCCGTTGGTAGAGACGAGCCAAATAGGCTACGGCGGCTTCTGTTGTCAATAGGGGATGATAGGACTCATCTACCACCGCTGTAGAACGCAGACCAAGTTGTTTTTGTAAGGATGGGACAATGTTCCAAAACCCATTTTTTGGCTCTAGGGGGATGGATAGAAACCTGAAATCAACTGGTAGTGCCGCCTGTTGCATTGACAACTGAATCAGTGGGTCTAATAGCCGTAGTTGCTCCATCTGGTCATTCAATGCAGACCGATCTACATACAATTGATTTACTTCCTGCTGAAGTCGCTGTTGTCCCCGTTCATTTAACGATGCAAGGATGCCTCCGAACTCCACGGTGTTTCCTGCCTCGGTTCTGGTTTGAGCCTTGCTACAGATGTGTAAAAAAAATAGGGCTACAAGTATTCCATGATGAACGCCGAAGAACGCCTTCATTTACCGTGACAAAACCGTAATGTTGCTAAATATGGGTTAGTACAACCTGCTCTTTTAAAGAACAGATAACGATTTTGCAGGAACGAAAATCTAATTATCCTATCAAATATATCGTCTAGTATTTAACATAAATTTTACTTATTTATTGCTCCTTTCATTCAGGTATCCGAACTCAATAAGTTCCCTTTTCAATAATTCCCCGATACGAGAGCTGGCTTCTAAAACAATATAAAATTCTTTTCGATCCGTTCCTTCGTCGGATTCTACCCACTTCCAGTCTTCAGCGGTTGCGTCAAGAATTTGAATAATGCTACTGAGTTTGAGTGGGTCTCTTTCGCGCCTTAAAAGCGACTCCGTATTAGTTAAATAAAGTACAATCTTTTTATCTTCAAGCCATTGAAGGTCATTGAGTGAGTCATTTAAGGCATCAAGGTTATACGTTAATAGGGGGAACTCCAGCACGTCAGCGACCTCCTCATAAAACTGCCGGAGGGTAGGTATTTTACCACCATCGAGATGAGCAATAAAAAAATCAGAACCTCCAAACTGTTTTTCAAGGTCTTCTTCCGATTGACTTAGCCAGATATTTGGGATTGCCGACATAAGGACTACTTGATTTCGATGAATGAATTATAATGATCTTTCGTATACCAGGCCCGACCAGCAGAGTTGGTAATAAGCCGTTCTACTCCTCTGTTTCGGCCCTTTTCTTTAGGATTTACATCCCATTCCTGGTAGTTTATTCGCCCACCTTCCGGGTTTTTCCGGGGTAAATGACCCTCAAAATTACCAAATCGTCTGCCACCAACGTATCCCTTTGGTGGCTGTCTTTCTTTTAAAACATAAGCTAGCACATCCTGCACTTTTTGGGGGATCAGTTCTCGCTGATTCTGCCCGGAAGCCCCGGATCTGCCAAAACCCTGTTTTTTAGCTTTGGCATGGTATTTGTCAAAGGGTTTATTGTCCTGTTCTTTTACGTGTTTGTTTTCATCTTGTTTCCTGATATGCCTGGCCGACTTGTCATGATTATATGAATATTGATTCGATTTCTCTTTACATGCTGTGCAAATTACAACCAAAAGGAGAAGTAGAATCTGAGTAAAACGACAGAATAGAGGGTACATGTAGGTTTTGGGTAGACATTAAAATTTCAGCTTAAAGCCTATTAATTTAGGTGGCTAATGAGCATTTGGGCCTAAATTTAGCAACTCGGTCAGAAATAGGGATTAATATGTTTAAAAAAATCATTAAAATCCCGACGGCAACTTGATATTGCATAATAGCAAGTTTATCTTTGAATATCAGTAGAACAAAAAAGAGGGTTTCTGAGTTAATGCTACAAACTTTTTTGTTTGCACTATATAACCGAACTGTTGCTTTTAACCACTGCCTAAGAGATTATTAAGATGAGAAAATTTCGTTTGTACATGTTGTTTCAATGGGCTTTCTTTCTGCCTATCATATTGCCTCTGTGTTTAGCGTTTGGTGCCATTCAAGGTGCTGTTACGATGGCAGAACGTGTGTTTAACCAAATGTTAACTGATGTAGCTGATGCGTCTCAGACAGAGACGACTGCATCATTAGAATAACAAGGACGTGCTGAAGAGGTCAAAAAGAGACCCGCAACCCTCTGATGGTTGCGGGTCTCTTGCAGTTGCTGCATTACCCAAAATGCCTTACGTACGTACGGAGAAAGAATCAATACAGAAAATCAATGTTTTTGTCGGTGATTTGCTCCTGATCCAATTCCAGAAACTCCTCCCAGAATGGATCGTGCGGAACGCCTGCCTTGCAGATAATGGGCCGATCCGGTGCGCTAGCTTGTTTAACGGGATGGGCAAAATATAACCGACGAGCGTGCAGATAAATTTTTTTGTCCGGAGTCTCCCGATCATAGCCGTATTTCATGTCACCCCGAATGGGGCAACCTATTTCGGCCAACTGCGCCCTGATTTGATGGGGCCGCCCTGTGAGTGGTTCAACTTCCAGCAAATAATGCTCATTGATTTTACCTAAAACCCGGTAAGTCAATTCGGCCCGTTGCGAACCGGGGACTTCGTAGGTATGGGTACTGACTTGGTTTTTGAGTTCGTCTTTTACTAACCAACTAATCAGCTTATCACTCTTCTGAGGTGGCTTCTTCCGAACAACTGCCCAGTAGGTTTTTTGCACCTGACGTTTCCGAAAAATCTCGTTCATGCGCTCCAATGCTTTCGAGGTACGGGCAAACACAACGAGGCCACTCACCGGGCGGTCAAGCCGATGTACGGGATGCAAGAAAACATCACCAGGTTTATTGTACTTTTCCTTGATATAGTCTCTTAACATCTCCACCAGAGACTCGTCGCCAGTGCGGTCGCTTTGCACCAGAACACCTGGTTCTTTATTGATGACCAGGAGGTGATTGTCCTCATAGACAACCTGATAGGGCAGGGTTTTCTTTTTCATAATGGACAATGGGTAATGAGAAATGGATAATGCACGCTCACTACGCCATCTTTATCCATTAGGCATTGTACATTAGTCAAACTCAGTAGGCTTCCTTTTCGTTCGGGAATTCGGCTGTCTTCACATCGTCCACATAATGAGCAATGGCTTCAGTCATAATAGTATGTAAGTCGGCATACCGGCGCAAAAAACGCGGTTTAAACTCTTTAGTGATGCCCAACAGGTCGTGCAGCACCAGAATCTGCCCATCGGCGTATGGGCCAGCGCCAATACCAATGGTGGGAATGGTGAGTTTTTCAGAAACCTGTTTGGTGAGCGTGGACGGTATTTTTTCGAGTACCATGCCGAAACAACCCACCTCCTGAAGCATAACAGCATCGTCTATTAACTTCTGAGCTTCGGCTTCTTCTTTTGCCCGCACGGCATAAGTCCCAAACTTGTAGATCGACTGGGGAGTGAGACCAAGATGGCCCATAACCGGCACACCCGCACTCAGAATTCGAACGATGGATTCGCGGATTTCTTCGCCACCTTCCATTTTCACAGCGTGGGCACCCGACTCTTTCATGATGCGGATGGCCGACCGCAAAGCTTCCTCTGAATTACCCTGGTAAGAACCAAACGGCAAATCCACGACCACCAACGCTCGTTTCACGGCCCGCACCACCGAACTGGCGTGGTAAATCATCTGGTCGAGCGTGATGGGGAGGGTTGTCTGGTGGCCTGCCATAACGTTGGAGGCCGAATCACCCACCAGAATCAGTTCGACCCCGGCCGCATCAACAACGCCCGCCATTGAATAGTCGTAGGCGGTGAGGGCCGAAATTTTTTCACCCCGGCTTTTGAGTTCCTGAATGGTGTGCGTTGTGACGCGCTTGATGTCGGGGTTATGAATAGACATACGGAATCACCTGGGTGCAAGCCAGGTTTCGGGGTTCATTTTAGCAAATTCTTTCCAGACCTGGAATTGAAGTTCAGATACGCCTTTGGCATCTGTAGCCACCACGCCAATGGTTTCGCGGGCTTTCACGCGCTGCCCAACCCGCACCGAAACGCTGCGGAGCTTGGCATAAATCGTGAAATAATCGCCGTGCTGAATAGCAACCACGTTGTTGCTACCCATTACGTATTCCACATTCATTACCACGCCTTCGTAAACGGTCCGAACAGCTTCGCCGGAATTAGTTTGAATATCGATGCCGGGGTTCGAGATATTGATGCCCAAAACCGGGTGCTTGTGAACGCCAAAGCGATCCGATACAAATCCCCGCTGTACGGGCCACGGCAACCGCTTTCGCGATGCCGCAAACGACGAGGCCAGTGCCGATTCGGCATCGTTCAGGTTGTTGTCACGGCGGGAGCGGTCCGACGGTTCGGCTGGTTCTACTTTTCGGTGAGCTTCCCGTTCGGGTTCTGGTTCGGCTTTGGCAATGGGACGATCTTCGGTGGGTTTGGCGCGGGCAGCGGCTTCCTCGGCACGTTTGCGTTCGGCAGCACGACGGGCGGCTTCGGCGCGGGCAATGCGCTCACGTTCGGCTTTTTCGCGGGCGGCCCGCTCACGGGCTTCACGGGCAATAATCCGCGTAATCATGCTCTCCAAACGGGCCACCGACCGGCGGCTCTCGGTCAGTTCCTCCTGAAGCTGACTTTCTTTCTGACTTAGTTGTTTAACGACTTTATCCTGTTCGCCTTTCAGGCTTTCGAGTTTTTTCGATTCGCTGAGTTTGGCTCCGATTGTACTTTTTTGCTGTCGGCGTTTCCGTTCAGAAGTCTGCTGTTTATCCTGAATCATAGTTTGCACCTGCTGAATCTGCCGCACCTGTCCTTGCCGGGCGGTGGAATATTGTTTTAGATACCGATACCGGGCTATCAACTGATTAAAGTTATCGGCAGCAAACAAAAAGCCAAGGGGATTGATTTGCTGTCGCCGACGGTCAGCGCGGGCAATCATCTCAGCGTATTCTTTCTTGAGTTTGTTTAAATCGGTGGTGAGTTTTTTGCCCGCCCGTCGGAGTTCACTAATCTCGGTGGTAGTGAGGTTGAGATCTTCATTCAGCAGTTCGATTTGCTCCGTTTGGGCCTTTATCTGTTGATTGAGTGCTTTCAATTGGGCTACTGTTACTTCTTTGGCCGACGTTGTTTTTTTCAGCACCGCCCGAATCTCGGACATTCGCTCGAGGTTTTGTCGTTTTTCGCGTTCCAACGCCTGTCTGCTACGGGTTTGCGCCCACACAGGCAACGCGCCCGTCCCGGCAACCAATAACAGGATAGTAAACAAACAGGCAGATGTACGAAAAGCACTCACAATATAGCGGGGTTCACAGTCTTCTGGTATAATTTTTGGGAATACTGAATGGAAAGCCGGGAGTTTTATCGACCAATTCGACCTTATTATGCCGAATTTGTAACAATTTTTGGTAAAACTGCCCATCCATATCCGATTTGTAATCCAATGTAATCAGGCTGGTATAAGGAAACAAAAAGCTATTAAGTGCCTTGAAATCAGCATAATCGAGCCGGAGTGTGTTTTTAGTTGGTTGCTCCGTCACCATCAACTTCTTGAGTTTACGGTCGTCTTCGCCAATATAGTTCTCTACCAAAACCTTGCCTTCACTTTGCCGAAGCAACAGATAGTCCCGTTCATTTTTAATCTTCTGAGCGGGTCGTTTGGGCAGGGGAAGATTGCCCACAATCAGTGCCTGAAGCAGATCATAGCTGAGGTCGAAGTTGAACTGCTGGCTTAACGTAGGGAAATCATAGACAGAATATTCACTGTGGATTTTATCTAAGATAATGATGCTGTCGCGGGTGGCAATGCCCCGTGCGGCCTCAATGCCCAGCTTTTGCACCGAAAACCAGATTAAACTGTCTTTCCGTACCCGAATGTTCATGCTGGCGTTCTCGGTGTTCTCATCCTGGCTTTTGATGCTGAACTTCGACTTGGCCGTGAGGTATTTAAAATCAATTTCGGCTACGTTGGCGCGGGCTTCCTCAATGCCGGGTCGGGGCCGGGGAACATCCGTTCGGGGAACATCCGTTCGGGGAACAGGGGCGGTTGTGGGCGTTGGTGGTGTCGTTCTGACCGTATCGCGGGGAGCGGAGTTGCCGGCCACACGAGTTGTATCAGCGGTGGGTGAGGGCGGAGCTTTTTCCATGACCCCCTGCCGACGGCATCCCTCAGAGGTGATGAGGGCGATCAGAAGCAATCCAATCAAAAACGGGTTATTCATATAGTTTGCCAGAAGCGATTTTCTTCTCTAACTGCTGGCTATTTTCGCCTTTTAGCTTTGCTTTTTTCCACTGCTCCACGGCCTTCTCTTTCTCTCCCAACTGGAAAAGCACATCTCCATAATGTTCCAAAACCGTACCGCTTACGCCATTGGGATCGGCAGCCACAGCTTTTTCCAGAAAGGTACGCGCTTTTGCATAATCTTTCATGATGTAGAGAACCCAGGCGTGCGTATCTAAGTACGTAGCACTGTTGGGGTTACGCTCCACTAAACTTGACGACATTTCCAATGCTCGTGGTAATTTCTCTTTACGAAGCGATAAAAAATAGCTGTAATTATTCAATACGTGGTCGTTTCGGGGGTCGTCTTTAAGCACCATTTCGTAAGACGCATCTGACTTGGCATGGTCGCCGAGACCGTTATAGGCATCACCAAGTTGGGCGTTCACAGCCTTGAGCATGTTTTCCAACTCGGCGGTGGGTGCGTTGGCCAACAATTTCCGGCTTTCTTCGAGCGACTCAACGGCCTCCTGATACTTGCGTTTATAAAGGTTGGCCGATCCGTTCGAGTACCAGAAAAGGCCCTGATTTGGGAACACCTCCAGAGCTTTCTGCGAGTGCGTCAAGAGGCTGTCCACCTGATTTAGTTCACCGTCTAACTGGAGCAGAGCACCCCACACTTCGTAGGTTGACCCGTCGAGTTGGGACGCTTTTAGATAGAGATCACGAGCTTCGGCTTTCTTGCCTTGCTGTGCCATCAAATCGGCCAGCATAATTTGAGAGCGGGCATCTTTGGGGTGCGTTTTTGCCAGTTCCTGAGCCAGCTTCAGCGCGTCCTGCTGCGCTCCGGCACTATTATCAGACAAACCTACATAGCTCGACAGAATCCGGGCTTTCAAGCCTGCTTCGAGGTTGGGGTTAGCAAAAACAAAATCGAGTTCTTTACGGGCGCGGGGCATATCGCCCTTTTTGCGGTAGATCTCGGCCAGCAGAACGTGGGCTTGTGGCAGCTCAGAACTGATTTTGAGTGCCCGTTCGAGCCAGCCAATCGCCTGATCGTCGCGGTCGTTGGCCATAAGCAATTCGGCACCTTCCACGAGGTAATCAGGGTCGCCTGGTTCATACGCAACAAGGCGTTCGGCTTCTTCAACGGCCTTATCTACCTTGTTTTGTTTAAGATAAATGCGCTGTTTCTGACGGGTGATCTCTTCGTTCAGGCCCAACGCCCGCTCCACCCGATTGTAGGTATCAAGGGCCTTATCGGGCTTATCATCAAACAAATAGATTGCGGCCAGTTCAACGCCATAC
>JAJAYX010000841.1 GCA_026785985.1 Rudanella sp.
GCCCTACCCCTCGAAGAAGTATTTGACCCCACCGGCGCGGGCGACACCTTTGCGGGCGGCTTCATCGGCCACCTCGCCAAAACCGACGACATCTCGTTCGACAACATGAAGCGGGCCGTGATTTACGGCTCGGCAATGGCCAGTTTCTGCGTGGAGAAATTCGGGGTCGAACGCATCATTGATCTGTCACCCGAAGAAATCCAGGAGCGGGTGAATCAGTTTGTGAAATTGTCAGCGTTTTCGGTAGATTTGTAAACAATAAATGTCACAACCAATCTCCATCGTCTGGCTCCGGCGCGACCTTCGCCTGCACGACAATGCCGCGCTCTACCATGCCCTCAAATCGGGTCGTCCGGTGTTGCCGCTCTTTGTTTTTGACCGCGAAATCCTCGACAACCTCGAAGATCGCCACGACCGGCGCGTTGATTTTATTCACCAGCAAATTCACCATCTTCAGGATGAACTGGCCAACATGGGGTCAGGGATGGTAGTACGCTACGGCAAGCCCGTCGACATCTGGAATCAACTGCTCCAGGAATACCCAATTGAAGCTGTTTTTGCTAACCGCGATTATGAGGTGTATGCCAAAGACCGCGATGCCCAGGTGGCGGGGTTGCTGGGAGAGCATGGCATTGGTTTTGAGTCGTTTAAGGATCAGGCCATTTTCGATCATGATGAGGTGCTGACGGGCGGCAAAACGCCCTATACCGTGTTCACGCCCTACAGCCGCCGGGGGCGCGACACGCTGAACGATTTTTACCTGAAAGCTTACCCAACTGAGGAACATTTTTCTGAATTCCTGAAGCTGCCCACTCCCCCACCCATCCCGACGCTGGCCGAGATGAATTTTGAACCCGTTGACGAGCCGTTTCCCAAGCAAACCGTTGGTAATGAATTGATTGAACACTACAAAGAAACCCGCGATTTTCCGGCCAAACCCGGCACCAGCGAGTTGAGCATACACCTCCGTTTTGGCACCATCAGCATTCGCGATTTGGCCCGGCAAGCGGAGGGCGTTGGCCCAAACACAACCTTTTTGAATGAGCTGTGCTGGCGGGATTTCTATTTCCAGGTGCTGCATCATTTCCCCCATGTCGAAAAAAACTCGTTTCGGCGAGAGTACGATACCATCAAGTGGCGCAACAACGAAGCTGAATTTGAGAAATGGTGTACGGGGCAAACGGGCTACCCGCTTGTGGATGCCGGGATGCGCCAACTGAATACCATTGGCTGGATGCACAACCGGGTTAGAATGGTGACGGCCAGCTTTTTATGCAAACACCTCCTCATCGACTGGCGGTGGGGCGAGGCTTATTTTGGCCAAAAACTCCGCGACTACGACCTCTCGGCCAACAACGGTGGCTGGCAATGGGCGGCTGGCTCCGGCACCGATGCAGCCCCCTATTTTCGCGTGTTCAACCCAACGGCTCAGGCCGAAAAGTTCGACCCCAAGGGCGAGTACATCCGCCATTGGATTCCTGAATTCGACACCCTGAACTACGCCCGACCCATTGTCGATCACGCCATGGCCCGCCAACGCGCCATCGACACTTATAAGAAAGGATTGAAAGGAGATTGATTGAACCAGCAAACAAAATGGGTACCAGTTGCCCGGCACCCATCGATTATTTTACACTACGCCTTATTCATTACACCAATTCCGGCTCCTCCCGCTCCTGCCGCTGCATTTCCAGGGCCGGATCTTTCTTGCCAAACCACTTCATCCGAATCCGCTCGTTTACCCAGTACATACAAGGCACAACCACGAGGGTCAGAATGGTTGAGAAAGTCAGGCCATAAATGATAGTCCAGGCCAGGATGTTCCAGAACACGGCACTGTCGCCACCCACGATAATGTTGGGAGACAGGTCGCGGAACAGGCCCACAAAGTCAACGGTGAGGCCGGTTGCCAGCGGAATCAGGCCCAGCACAGCCGCCGAAGCGGTGAGCAACACGGGCGTTAAACGGGTGGCTCCCCCGTCGATGATGGCTTCACGGAGCGGAACGCCCCGGCCACGCAATTCATCAATGAACTCGATGAGCAGGATACCGTTTTTCACCACAATGCCAGCCAACGAAATGATACCCACACCCGACATCAGGATCGAGAAGGTTTTTCCGGTCAGGATAAAGCCAAGCAACACCCCAATCAGCGATAACAAAATGGTTACGAAGATAATGATCGGTTTCACCACTGAGTTAAACTGCGTGGCCAGAATCAGGTAGATCATCAACATAGCGATACCGAAAGCCATCACCAGGAAGTCGGCTGATTCCTGTTGATCTTCCTGCTCACCGCCCAACTTCACGGAGTAGCCGTTGGGAATTTCCATCTGGTTGAGTACCTGCTGAATTTGACTGTTAATGACGTTAGCGTTGGCTCCCGGAACAATGTCAGACCCCAGCGTCACCAAACGCTGCTGGTTCTTGCGGTTAATCTGGTTAAACGTAGTCGAATAGCTGATGTCGGCCACCGATGAGATTGGCACTTGACGCAGTTGTCCGCCTGAATTCATATCGCGATACACGATATTCAAACTCAGTAACTGCTCGATCTGACTGCGGTCATTCTGCTTGAGTCGCACCATAATCGGGTACTCATCTTTGGCATCGCGGAATTTCGAGATTTCGGAACCAAAAAGGGCCGTGCGAATCGCAAACGCTATTTGCTGGGCCGAGATTCCTTCGCGCTGGGCTTTTTCC
>JAJAYX010000842.1 GCA_026785985.1 Rudanella sp.
AGTCAAAAGCGTCGGTTTTCGACACTTCGCCCAATTGCCGCAGGGCCGATGCCAGCCCTTCCAATAGGGATGGCATCTCGCCCTCAGCCCCCATTTTTGAACTTAACTCCAACACTTGTTGAGCCAGTTTCGATACCGTTTCCTGGATCGTGCTTTTGTTGTCGGGGCTGTCCTGAAGGTTCTTTTTCAGGGCCATCAGCGTTTCCGATAAGGGTTGCATCATCTCGATTTCCTGCAACGGCCCGGCCCATTGGTCGATGAGGGCGATGCCTTCGCCGGGGGCCGGGGTGGTGGCCTGTTGGCTCAGTTTTTTGGTGGTCTCATCCAGTTGCATGGATGCGTCAGCGAGTGTTATCATGCCCGCTTAACGGTTTAGGCCGGGCAAAGTTTTGATTATCTATTGCCCGGTGCTGTAAGCAAGTCTCCCGTTTACCAATCAAAAATCGTAATTTTGCGGTATGATGTCAACCCCGCCCGCCCCCGTTTATTTAGACAATGCCGCCACCACGCGGCTCGACCCCGAAGTGCTCGAAGTCATGCTGCCACTGCTGACCGAGCAGTTCGGTAACCCGTCGTCCATTCATACGCATGGGCGCAAGGTGCGGTCGGTGATTGAAAAAGCCCGCAAAACGGTGGCTCAGCTGCTGAACACCTCACCCGCCGAGATTTTTTTTACGTCCGGCGGCACCGAAGCCGACAATACGGCCATCATGGGGAGCATCGAAACCTACGGCATCACCCACGCCATCAGTTCGCCCCTCGAACACCATGCCGTGTTGCATACGCTTCAACATGCGGCCAAACGCGGGCTATCCAGCCGGGGTCTATCCAGCCGGGGTCTATCCAGCCGGGGTCAAATTCAATTGGATTTAGTGCATGTTAGTCCCGATGGAACGCTCGATTTGAGCCATCTGGAGCAGTTATTGACCCAAAACCGAGCATCGCATCCCAATGGCTCATTGGTGTCGCTCATGCATGGCAACAACGAAATCGGGAACCTCTTGCCGGTGCAGCAAGTGGGCGAACTGTGCCGCCAACACAAAGCCGTTTTTCACTCCGACACGGTGCAGACGATGGGCCACTACCGGCACAACCTGCAACAACTGCCTATTGATTTCATTGTGGGAGCAGCCCACAAATTTCACGGCCCAAAAGGCGTTGGGTTTCTCTACGCCAACGGCGACACCAAAGCCGGTCGCGGCCCCATTCACCCGTTCATTCACGGCGGTTCGCAGGAGCGAAATCAGCGGGGCGGTACCGAAAACGTGTATGGTATTGTGGGCCTGGCCAAAGCCCTGGAAATTGCCTACCGCGATATGGATGCCCACCGAACCCATATCGAAGGCCTGAAACGCCGGATGATCGACCAACTCCGCCTTCATTTCGATGCCCACGATGGCGGATCGATCCAATTTAATGGAGCCTCCGCCGATGTGGACAACAGCCTGTACACGGTGCTGAACGTGAGCCTTCCCCCATCCGACCTGAGCGACATGCTGTTGTTCAACCTCGACATTGCCAAAATTTCGGCATCGGGCGGGTCGGCCTGTTCGAGCGGCTCCGAAATTGGTTCGCACGTGTTGTCGGCACTGCCCGGTGTCGACAACAACCGGGGTTATGTCCGGTTTTCGTTTGGCAAATACAACACCGCCGACGAGATTGACTACGCCGTGGAAACGCTCGTTGGTTTGTACCAGAAAGAAGGCGTATTAAAGTGAGGATTCGTGGGCTGCGCCGGAAACCCCACCGAAGGGATTTACCGGCCTACAAGATCTTTCTCGTAACCCAAATCGGCGATTTGGCAACCTTCAGGCGTAATCACCAACGCTCCGAATGCGTCGGAAGCGCAGGTACTCGCCTTTTTTCCGGCTTTGCTATATCGAACCACTTCTAAATGAAAAATCTCGTTTTTGTCGTTCCGACTGATAACAGGAAACTCGATCCGAATGCCATATTTCTTGAGCACCTGACGCTTTATTTTCGTGATATCACGATCAGACGTAGTGCGGAGTACTTTGATGCCGGAATCGGCAAGAATGGGCAGAGAAGTTGTAAAGAGCAGGGCGAGGATAAGCGTTAAGCGGTTCATAAGGATAAATGGTTGGTTGTGAATTGATAAAGGGTAGCTAATCTGCTTACCCACAAGCAAGTAACGAAGAAAGCCTGACTTGTCAAGGTCAGGCTTAAAAAAATTGCTTCCTTTCCTTACCCACAAACAGAAAATCGCCCACCATCAGGCTGTTTTCCATCGAGGGCGCAGGACTGGCGTAGGCTTCAAACGTGAAAAACCGAATCAGCGTAGCGGCCACCACCGCAAACACCATTGAATCGAACCACTCCCGAACAGGAGACTTCTTGGGTTTAGGCGGGCTTGTCAGTAGCCGTTGTTTTCTTGTTGACCATGAGGAATATTATTTTATTTCACCTCTATCAAACTCGCCACTGACCACCGCTGCGCCACATTCACGGAATATTCGGCAAAGGCGCGGACGGTTTTTGCGTAAATTTCGTGGCCCTGGAAATGACCGCTTTCGTCCAGATTGATAGCCGTTTCGTGCGATTCGTAAAGCTTGGGCGACACCACCGAATAGCTGTTCGAGAAGCTAATCATTTTGTTTACCACCGTTGTGGCATCCAAAGCCGGTTGACGGCCTCCCCGCCCCGATGATATGCCTGCAAATGCAAATACTTTATCGTTAAACAGATGTTTGAACGCCTGGCCACCAAGCTGATGAATCGCATTGTCGAACTGGGGGGTGGTAGTCCAGTTGTATTCGGGAATGGCAAAAATGACCAGATTAGCCGCTTCCCATGCTGTGATAAACTCCTGTTGAAACGGAGTCGGCATGTCGGGATGAACCGAATCTGTGCCGACAAAGGGAATGTCGTAGTGAGCAAAATCAATTAGCCGGACATCGTTTTGGCCCAACTCGGTCAGAACACTTTTGAGATAGGTGGCAAACCGGAGGGAGTTGCTGCTTTTGCGGGGCGAACTGGCAATAATAGTTATTGTCATAGGGTAATTTCTGTCGAAGTAGCACTCAGAGTGCTATAGGAGTAAAACCGTGGAGGTTTGATTTTGGTTTCTGACCTGGGTTTGGTGGCACGTCCGGGTAACGATTCAATTACGGCTGCTATCCGACCGGACGTGACGATCTTACCCTACCCCGCCGAGCGTCAGCAAATTCATCATGACGCATTCATTCTTTTTTCAACGCCTGATCCATATCCGCAATCAAGTCCTCGATGTGTTCCAGGCCCACCGAAACCCGGAGGGAACTGGGGGGAGCCATGGTGTGAACACCTTCAATGGTTGGCCGGTGTTCGATCAGGCTTTCGGTGCC
>JAJAYX010000843.1 GCA_026785985.1 Rudanella sp.
CGCCCTCGCCCATTCAGGCCGAGGCAATTCCGGCTATTATGTCGGGCCGCGATGTGATTGGTCAGGCACAGACAGGCACGGGTAAAACAGCCGCGTTTGGTATTCCTGCGCTCGAAATTGTAGATACCAACGACCGGCACGTGCAGATATTGGTTCTGTGTCCAACCCGTGAATTGGCTATTCAGGTAACCGAAGAAATTCGCAAATTGTCGAAACACAAGCGCGGTGTTCGGGTAGAGACCATTTACGGTGGTGACTCGATTGAGCGGCAAATTCGTTCGCTCAAAACCGGCGCACACATTGTGGTTGGAACGCCAGGCCGTGTGATGGATCACATGGAGCGGAACACGCTTAAGCTGGGCCAGGTGAAAATGATGATTCTTGATGAAGCCGACGAAATGCTCGACATGGGCTTCCGCGAAGACATCGAGAGCATTCTGGAAGACATGCCCCAGGAGCGGCAAACCGTGCTGTTCTCGGCCACCATGTCAAAGCCAATTTTGGGCATTACCCAGCGATTCCTGAAGAACCCGATCCTGGTAAAGGTTGTCAAGAAAGAGCTGACCAACACGAACATCGAGCAGGTGTTTTTCGAAGTAAAGCCAAAGGCAAAAGTGGAAGTAATGTGCCGCCTGATCGACACCTACGACCTGAAATTGCTGCTGGTTTTTGCCAATACGAAGCGCAAGGTTGACGAGATCGTGGAAGAAATGCAGGCACGGGGCTACATGGCCGAAGGTCTGCACGGCGATTTGCGGCAGGCCCAGCGGAACAACGTGATGTCGAAGTTCCGGGGTGGCACCACGAGCATTTTGGTGGCTACCGATGTGGCTGCCCGTGGTATCGACGTAGATGATGTTGATGCCGTTATCAACTTCGATATTCCGCTTGACGAAGAATATTATGTACACCGGATTGGTCGGACGGGCCGCGCCGGTAAATCAGGCCGGGCGTTCTCGTTTGTGAGCCGCGACGAAAAATACCGTTTCCGTGAGATTCAGAACTACACCAAAGTTCGGGTTGAAAAAGGCGTTATTCCTTCGTTTGAGGACATTGTGGGCATTCGCAAGGCTCGTTTTATTGAGCAATTGGGCGAAACGATCAGCACCAGCCCTGCCGACCTGAAATTGTATGACGACGTACTGACGCAACTGCACCACGCTGGTTTCTCAACCGAGCAGGTTGTGGCCGCCTTAGTGAAGCAGAGCATGGGCGTTGAGAAAAACGAATTTTCTGATCAGAACCTGGGCCTCGACGAAGATCGTCGCGACCGTCAGGATCGTGGCCCAGACCGTTTCAACCGCAACGACCGGGGCAAAGAAGACCGTTATGCTGATCGTCGGCCAAGTGGAACGGATCGTTTTGGAAGCCGTAACGATGCACCAAGCCGCGACGGCGGACCGGGAGGTTCACGTTTTGGTAACGACCGCGACCGTGGTGGTTCACGTTTTGGCAATGACCGTGATGGTGGCCGTAACGACGGACCGAACCGCTTTGGCGGCAATGACCGCCGGAATGACGCACCGCGTGAGAACCGCTTTGGTGGTGGCCGTAGCGACGGACCGGACAAGCGTGAAGGTGGCCGGAGCGAAGGTGGTTCAGACCGTCAACCGCGTGAGCGTGAGGCTAACATGACCCGCTTGTTCGTGAGCATTGGTCGCCGTGATTTCGTCCGTCCGGGCGATATTGTAGGGGCCATTGCGGGCGAAGCCAAGATTTCGGGTGGTGCCATCGGCTCCATCGACATCTACGACAACCACACCTTTGTTGACGTACCAAACGACATGGCTAACAAGGTTGTGGAGATCATGGACGGCAACTCGATCAAAGGTCGTCGGGTAGGCGTTGAAGTAGCCCGGTAAGATTTGATAAAGTTCTAAAAAAAGGCATCCACAGTGTGGGTGCCTTTTTTTTATGATCTTGATTGTCCGTTAATTCGCTGTAACTCCTGTTTAAACACATAACGGCTATGCCTTTTGCAACGCTCAACGATTTCAAGTGCCACTATCAATACGACGATTTTGGCCAGAACGAAACCATCGTTTTTGTGAACTCCCTCGGCACCAACCTCTCCATGTGGGAAGCTCAGGCCGATGTTCTGAGCCATCATTGCAACATCCTGCGCTACGACATGCGGGGACATGGCCAAAGCGAAGTTGGTGACAAGCCAACTCTTGACATTGCCACGCTTGGCAGCGATGTGCTTGCCCTGCTTGACGAGTTGCAATGCACTAAAGTCCATTTCTGTGGCCTGTCGATTGGGGGACTGGTTGGGCAGTGGCTGGGCATCAACGCACCCGACCGTTTCAACCGTATTATTATCAGCAATACGGCCGCAAAAATTGGTAATCTGGAGGGTTGGAACAGCCGTATCGAACAGGTTCAGGCCAACGGATTGGAAAGCATTGTGGCGGGTACGGGCGAACGCTGGTTTACGCCGACTTTCCGCGAACAACAGCCCGAAGCTGTGAATCAGATTTTAGCCAATTTTGTAAAAACTACCCTGCCAGGCTATCTGGCTTGTTGTGCAGCTGTGCGCGATGCCGATTTCAGAACACAGTTGCACGAATTGAACGTACCGACGCTCGTGATCAGCGGAGCCAAAGACCCCGTTACCACGGTTGACGATGCAGAATTTCTGACCAAACACATCCCCGTGTCCAGCCATGCGATGCTCGATGCCGCCCACCTGTCCAACGTAGGGCAGTCGGAGAAATTCTCAAAATATATTTTGAACTTTTTGCAGCATCACTCGTAATAATAGCCGAAAATAATGTCCATTTCGTCGTTGCTGGTTAGGCCAAAGCTAACGTTGCGGCTGGTGGAGTTGTTGTAGGTCACTTCGGAGGTAAGTCCTTCGCCTGCTTTGAGCACAATGGGAACTTTGTAGTTGATTATTTCAGCACTTTCCCAGTCGGTGTTGGTATAAACAATCTCGCCGTCGCGGGTGCCGCCTTTTATTTTAATCACGAATTTCGTAGCCAGTTTGTGCGTGTGTGATGTCAGAGCCAGAATCGTGCGGGGCTTGGCATAAATGAAGTTGGTAACAATCGTCGTTGTCTTGCCAGCCGGTAAAGAGAAATTGCCGTTGGCTTCGTTGAGACTCTTCACCACGTTTACCACTTTCGATTTATCCATTGTGTACATGTTCATTGACACTTCACCCGGCAGGGGCGCACTGGTTTTGTTGACATAGTGAGTATTCAGGTCAAATGAAGTGTTGGCCGGAATCAGCAGGGCCGCTCCTTCGGGGAAGGAGTAGTCGTGATTTGATGTTTGGGTGCCGGCCACAAAAATGTGGTTCTGCATCGACAAAAACGTGAGCAGGTTAGCCGACCCATCGGGGTTGCGTAAATCCCGAATTTGATCCAAAGCAGGCAGTGCAGTCAGGCTTTTAAACCCGTAGGCAATGAAGTGGTGGCTATTAGTTCTCATTTTCACCTGAACCCGGTTCACATAAACATCGCCCGTATTGCCCAGTTC
>JAJAYX010000844.1 GCA_026785985.1 Rudanella sp.
GGTAGGGATAGCGTGAGAGACTACCAGAACAAGACCGGCAACCAGACCGTCTGCGGGTCGTTTTGCACTATCGTCGACAAGCTAGCCTTGACACAACTGAGACACGAGAAACTCGTCAACTACAAACGGTTGAAAGACCCACAAACAGGCGCTTACACCAACTACCGCTATCCGACGTTTATTGATGTCCCGTTCGACACCGAAACCGATGAATGTCCGTATCCTGTTGAAGCCATAAACATGACGTATGATGGTTTACACCCGTCGGATAAAGGCTATGCCGTGATCAGCAAACGGCTGGGCAAGATTTTGAAAAGGTATTGATTCTTACCGCCGTTTCACCAGATCGTCGCGTTTTAGGGTAATCAAATGCCCGATAGGTTTGCCTGCCCGGTAGGTGATCACGCGGAGATTGATGGGGCCGTCGGGGAGAGCAACGGGGCCGCTGTAACGGGGTGAAAACTGGTCGGGCATGGTGTCATCAATGGAGTAAAAAATATCCAGACCGGGCACTTCGCCTTCCAGTTCGAGCATCAGTTTACCGTCTTTGGTACTGGTACGGATGATGGCATCATAAATCGCTTTTGAATAATTGATCCCTGCCACATCAGCCCGGCTGAATTGTTTTTCCATCCGTTGCACAAAATTGGGCCAGTTTTTGGCTTCCTTCGGCGACCAATACACCTCCGACAACGCCCAGGCGCGGGGATAGGTCATGTATTCGGCATAGCGCATCGTCGGGATTTGTTCCGTCCAGAGGTTGCCCTGACCGCCCAGAATCCGCTTAGGGTCAACCCCGTCGGGGACAGGCTCGAAACTGTAGCTTTTGCGGGTGCGAAGGGTGGCATAAATCGGTGGGTCGATGGTAGCATCCCCCTGGTTATAATCTAAATAGGCAAAGGTGGTTGGAGTCATCACCACGTTGTGGCCTGCCTGAGCCGCTTCGATGCCGCCTTTAACACCCCGCCAGCTCATCACGGCGGCATCGCCCGGAACGCCACCTTCCAGAATCTCGTCCCAGCCGATCATCTTTTTGCCTTTGGCCTGCACAATTTTGGCCACTCGCTCCATAAAATAGCCCTGCAAATCTTCGACGTGACGAAGGTTCAACTTCTTCATCAATGCCTGACAGCCGGGGTCGTTGGCCCAATAGCCTTTGTAGCATTCGTCGCCCCCAACGTGGATATATTGGCCCGGAAACAGGCTGGCAACTTCCGTCAGCACCTTGTCCATGAAGGCATAAACGTTTTCGTCGGACGGGTTCAACGTATTTTCTACCAGCATCTTAAAGGTGCCGTTGCCATACCATTCCGAGAACGCCGTGCCGGGATTTACCATTACCTGCGCTTTGGTGCAACTCAGTTCGGGGTAGGCCGCCAGTGCGGCCATGCTGTGGCCCGGCACGTCGATTTCTGGTACAATGGTCACGTAGCGGTCGGCGGCATACTGCACCACTTCCCGAATATCGTCGTGGGTATAAAAACCGCCCGATTTGGCTGGTTCGCCCGGTTTGGGGGCATCGCGGCTGCCGAATTTACCGGCCCGCTCTACGCGCCAGGCGCCAATTTCGGTTAGTTTGGGAAGTGATTTGATCTCGATTCGCCAGCCGTTGTCGTCGGTCAGGTGCCAGTGAAAGGTGTTGTATTTGAGGGCAGCCAACTGGTCAATGTAGCGTTTGACTTCTTCCTTGGCGAAGAAATTTCGGCTCACGTCGAGCATGATGCCCCGCCAGCCAAAGCGCGGTTGGTCGGTGATACGCACTGCCGGAACCGTCCAGGCTACCGTAGCTGCTCTTGCACCTTCAACTTCTTTGGGCAGCAACTGCACCAGCGACTGCATTCCGTAGAACAAGCCCGCTGGTTGGTTTGCTCTGATAATCACCTGCTTAGGTGTAGCATCAAGCGTATAGCCTTCTGCCCCAAGCGCGGGGTCGGGGGTGGTGTTGATGGCAAACTGAATAGCCCCCCTGTCGCCGGGAATAGCGCGAAGTGCATAGCCCGTGGCCTGATTCAGTTTCTTAACCAGTGCATCGGCGGCATATTGAGCCGGCAGTTGCCCATAGTGAATGCTGGTGGTTTTGGTAAGCCGGAACGTGCCGGGCTGGGCCTGCACCGAAACCGGCTGAGGGATAATGGAAATGGGTTGCTGCTGGGCAAGGGCGGCTGTGCCGAACAGGGCCGCGAGGAATAGAGTAGGGCAAAGGTATTTCATCAGGCTATTTCTTTCCGCTTAAAATATGCTTTTGTAGTTGATTTTTTCTGGTAACAAGGTGCCGGACAGTAGCCGCCAGAAACTGGTCGCCTGGAAATTGCCGGGTTAAATTCTGGTTAAGTATGCTTACCCGTTCCAGATCGGCCAATGCTTTTTTATACGTGTATGGACGGGTTCGTTCGTCGTTCGGGGCGGAAGCAAAATTGAAAGTTGGCATACACAAAAATTGATTAGCGTTCAGTTTTGGTTGCGACGTACTATTGATTGATGCGACAATTCACTGGAATCCAACAATGTCAAGTTGAATAATCCCTTTTGGTTGATCGTAATGGGCTAAATTGTTGGTATATGCAAAGCCAAACGTATCAGACCAATAACGAAGATTTTCCCCGTTTACAGCATATCGAGGATCGTTTTCTGGGTAAATCGCACAAAAATCAGCATCCACATGATAGCGTTCCCGGACGGGGTATTCTGCAAACTGATGAAATGTTTGAGCCGCTTTTTTCTGTAGATTCTCACTCCAGTCCACAAAGCTAACAATGTCAATATCATTAGGGTTGTTTTTCAGCGTTGTGAAACTACCATCAACCCAGATGGTCCAGTTTTGCTGCCACAACTCTCCCAAATCATGCACATAAGCCAGAAATCCGTGATAAATCCGTTTTCGCGTTTGAGAAGATGGGAACTCGCTAACAAAGAACTCCTCGAAGTAATCTAAATTATCGATTGAAATAAGGCCGTAGGGCATCATATTTCCCCGATCATCAAACGAAAACAGACTCATTTGTCAGAAAGTTACGGATTAATTGTGCACGAATATCTCTTTATTTTTGGCAACTTATACATTCCTGTAAAATCCAATGCGAAACCGATTTCTACTTCCCTTAGCCGGGGCTTTTGTGTGGGTCAACACCTTAATCAGCACCGCCCAACCGCTTCCCAACAGCCCCGACAACATGGCCTCTATCAAGGAAGCTGACATTAAACGCGATCTGTTCAACCTGTCCGACGATCATTTTCGGGGTCGCCGGGCCGGAACACTCGACGAACTCCGGGCTTCGGTCTGGATTGCCGAACAATTGCGCGCTTCGGGTCTGCAACCGGCTGGCGACGATGGGACGTATTTCCAGTTTTTCCACCTCCAGCGCACCCGCATCTCCGAGACCAGCCGCCTGAGTATTGGTAGCCGGACGCTCGAATATGGCGAAGATGCGGTAGTGATTGCCCCTGCCATTGCCTCCGTCGATGCTCCGCTGGTGTTTGCCGGCACCGGAACCCCCGAAGAACTGGCCAACGTTGATGTGAAAGGGAAGGCCGTTGCGATTCAGTTTTCGGGAAACCCACCCGCCGAACTTAGTTACCGCCGTTTCCTGATGACGGGCATACAGCAGCGGTCAGCGGCTCTGATGAAAGCCGGGGCGGTGGCCGTTTTGGTGGTGTCGGATGCGGCCGCACAAGCCGTTTTTGAGCGATGGAGTGGCGGGTATGATGCCGGGCGATACGATTTGCCGGGTGGCCCCAACACGCGGGTTTTCAGTCAGGCACCCACGATCTGGTTGCCCACCAAAGCACTGGCATGGGTGCAGGAGCCGAATCAGCGGTTTACTAACATCGTGAATGTGGAGAGTTTCAGCTACCCATCCGTCAACATTGTGGCCAAAGTACCCGGCACCGACCCGACGCTCAAAAACGAGTATGTATTGTTCAGCACCCATCAGGATCACGACGGCCTCCGGCGACCCTACATTGCCGGGGATTCCATTTTCAACGGGGCCGACGATAACGCAACGGGCTGCGCGGCAGCAATGGCCATTGGGCGGGCGTTTGTGCAGAAACCCGGCAAACGGTCGGCTTTGATTGTGTTTCACGGGGCCGAAGAACGGGGCCTGCTGGGGTCGCGCTACTTCGCCGAACATCCAACCGTACCAAAAAACAGCATTGTAGCGGTGCTAAACGGCGAAATGATTGGCCGCAACGCCCCCGACAGTGCGGCTTTGTTGGGGTCACAAGCACCACACCGTAACTCGCCTGATTTAGTGAACATGGCACTGGCCGCCAACCGGGCCACCACCAATTTCAAGCTCGACACGCTCTGGGATCGCCCCGACCACCCCGAAGGCTGGTATTTCCGCAGCGACCACCTGCCCTACGCACGGGCGGGCATCCCCGCAATCTGCTTTACCACGCTGCTCCACCCCGATTATCACACGGCCAAAGACGAACCGGTCCGCATCGACCTGAAAAAGCTGACGAACGTCACCCGCTGGATGTATCGCACGGGCTGGGCCGTGGCAAACAACCCCAAACGGCCCGCCCTTGACCCGAATTTTAAGCTGGAACGGTAGGAGCGAAGGAATGTTAGTGAGAGTGGCTCATTGTCGTCTGTATTTGTGAATGGTTTTCTCAATAGACCCCACACCGCCATCCCAATCCTTCGACAGGTCAACGTACTGAATGGCGTTGATCTCGCTGGGGAGCTTGCTGGTGTCGTAATCGCTTAGTTTGGCGGGGATAATATACACGTCCGATACCGACCGCTCGGCCTGCTTACGAGCCGCTTTCTTCAGTTCGACCTGGAAAAAGCCCCGCTTTTCTACGGAAGCCGCTGATAGGCAAACAATCACAAACTCGTGTTCGCGGAGGGCGACCTCGATTTTGTGTTCCCAATTTTCGCCGGGCAGTAGCTGGTAATCGTTTTTCCAGACCTGAAACCCTTTGGCCGTTAAGTCCTGATAAAGTGTATCGACCTGAGCGGCATCCTCATGGGCGTAGGACAGGAATACGGTGGCGGGTTTCATGGTTTGTAGTGTTTTAAACTCCGTCAGGGTAGCCTTTTTCTGGGCCTCGGCCACAAGCGGAAAGGTAGTCAGGATGTAGGTAAATTCGGTTTCGGTGAGGTTGTAGAGCGTGGCTACGATAGCGTCGATCTCGGCGCGGAGTTGGTTACGCCCAGCCTCGTCAGTAACGCCGTTGTTTGCGGTCCACGGCGTGGGCATCACCTCGTTCCAGAGATCGGCAAAGGCTGCTGTGGTGCAGACCAGTTTGGCCGCCCGCTCCACTAACTCCGCAAACCATGTGTCGCCCAATTGAAGGCGCGGCACGGGGAGTTGGTAGATATAGAACATATTGATGTTGGCTGAAACTACCTGCCGGGCGTAATAATCTATGGTCACGCTATTTAGCATAGCCGTGATAAGCAAGACTTCTGAACCGCTAAGTTCTGAACTGCTTACCAGGAGCGAATTGCCACAGAAAACGTTACTGGCCAGTATCGTGGCAATTATTGTTCGGGTATCAGAACTACGGGCGACGGCCCGTAGCGCGATTCGATACTGCTGATAATTCAGTATTTGGCCGGAGTCTACTGTGTTTCTTGCCAGGATGGATTTACGCCCTTCATTTCTGGAAACGTAGTATCGCCCGTCCTGTGGTTTATTGATGAACTGATTCATCATCTTTCCTTCAAATAGCGGCAGCATTCCCGGCCCGTCTTGTGTGCGGAATAGGTGGCTGTCCATCGTCATATCGAACTCACGGGTTAAGGAAAAATTCCACGTATCCGGTAGTTTCTCACCCAGCGGTGGGAATTGAAGAACCTTGTCGGCAATGGTAAAATCAATTTCACCCCGTATTTCCATCACGGATAGCGATTCGGGTGATTGACGTTTTATGAAATCAGTGGTGATACTGA
>JAJAYX010000845.1 GCA_026785985.1 Rudanella sp.
CTTTGAAAAGTGACCCACTGTCCACCTCCACCCAATTGCCTTCGGGATAAAGCTGGTAGAGTTTGTGTTCGTCGTCGTCTTCTAATTGCCCACCCACAATGGCGTTGAGGTTGAACGAGAGACCGCTGGCCAAAATCGACTCTTTGTCTTCTTTAGCCACGCGCTTCACCTGTTCCCCAAAGGCATTCACAGCCTTATAGAGTTTATTGAACGACCGGTCCTGTTCCGACAGCACCTCGCGAAAATAGGTGATAGCCTTGTCACGAACGGATCGAAGGCCCGATGTCATCACAAAAAGGGAGTGATTTTCAACCTCGTGAACGGTAATTTTACGGTTGCTCGACACTTCGGTGCCGGAGGTCAGGCGGGTATCAGCAATAGCAACAAGGCCCGAACGAACCTTGATGCCCAGACAATAGGTCATAGGGATTAATCGAATGCGAAGACCAAAAGTCGATAACAATGGTCAGAACTCAAATTTTAATTCTCTACTCTCACCTCAACCTGAGCCGTATCGTCTTCGCCATTAACGTAGCCGTTGGCCATTATGGAGTCCGAATCGTTGGGGGTGGCATAAGTAATTTGGGCCGCTGTCGACTGAACCCCTGCCGCCATTGCAGTGGCCACAAACGTGAGTGTAGCTGACCCACCAACCGGGATAGAGTTGATAATCCCCCGCGCACTGGCATTATTGAGATCCATGCCACTGGCCGACGAGGTGAACTGCAAGCCCGCTGGTAAGGGCTGTATTACCACCACACTGCTTGCCGTGCCCCCTCCCCGATTACTAACTACAAGGGAAAAAGTAACTGTTTGCCCTATCCGAACAACCCGCTGACTAACAAGCAACTGGAGGCTCAAGTCAGCCGTTTGCGGGTCAGCAATAGGCTGGTTAGACTGCACACCGGGCAGGGCCGTCTGGTTAGGGTTGGGCGAAGCATAAGTAGTACTACTGCTCTCGACAGTGCGAAGATCGGTAGCCGAAGCATCGTCCTGACCGTCGCCCGTGCCGGAGCCGGGTATGCTATTGGGATCGGCTTTTCCCGCCGACATAATCTGGGCAGCATTCTGATAATAGCCCGGCTGTTGCACCCGCACCTTGAAACGCTGTGTGATCGAGGTGTTCGGAGTCAATCCGTTAGCCAGTGTACTACTCAGAATACTATTAACCACCGACAAATTATCAGTGGTAGAAATAAACTGGATATTGGCGGGCAGGCGGTTTTGCCAGCTCAAACTACCGGGATCGCAGGGGCCTTTGTTGGTGATGGTCAGCGCGTATTGCACATCGTCGCCCACCCGCAATACCCGTTTATCGACGGCCAGGCTCAGGGCTAAATCGGCCTGCCCCACCCCTACCGATAACGATCCGGGCGCAGAAACACAGCCATACACGGCATCGGTTGCCTGAGCCGAATAGGTTCCGGTTGTCGTGACAGAAATAGATTGTGTAGTCTGATTGGTATTCCAGCGCACCGGGCTGGTGTTGGCCGATAGGGTTACGCTATTGACGGTACAAAAATCGGGTATGCCACCCACCGCGCTCACTGTCGGCTGGGCTGGGGCCGTATAAGCAGACACCGTTATGGCAGGTGGAAACTGAATGCGCCCGTTGGTAGCCCGCAACCGAACGCCGTAGGTGCCAGCCCCCACAGTACGACTTTGGTTACTGGTTCCGTCGCCCCAGTTATATTCTGCATAGCCGCTGGCAAAGCCCACAGTCAGGCCGGTGTTGCTGGTTGGGCAGGCAATACTGGCTAAGGGTTGTAACTGAGGAAGAACCGGGGAAATGCTGTCTAAAAGCGATTGTTGAGTCAGCACAGTTGTCCAGCGATTAGCAACTGCCTGTTGTCCTGAGGGCGAGTAATGTATTCCATCGGGACGCCAGCGGAGTGCGTGGTTGTTCCAATTGTCGTCGGCACTATAAGCCGGATTATCACGTTCGACTTCGTCAAGATCAGGGCCTTTATAAATATTATCTCTGAACTTTGGAATAGCCCGCTCCCCCCGATAAATCACTGAATCCTGGGCAGTCCGAACATTATTAAAAAGACCATCAGCGTAGGAATCTTTAGCCACAATAAACGCCAGGTCAGATAAGTTGAATTCTATTCGCATCTTGTCGATGACCCCCAAAAAATGCGTTTTAATGTCAGGGGTCTGGTTGCTGCGATCATTGATCCCATGCTGAAATAAAACAGCCCGCAGCCCCGTTGAGGGCACGTACAAATTCATAATATTACGCATATTGGCATAGGGCATACGTAAATCATAACGGATCCAGCCGTGCGCAAACGGAATATCGTAGGCCGATTTATAAACATGTTCCATGTTTGACCCGCCGAATCCGGCATTATAAAACAAAACAGGAACACCCAGTTGTTGCACCAACTGATCGCCAAGTTTACCCCAATACCAAGACATTTGTGCAAAAGGAGAAGCTCCCACCCAGGTATCCCACTTAGTAAAATTTGCTAGTCCAAACAGATAGCGATTATCAGCCGTTTGTTCGTACAGTGTGAAAGCTGGATTGACAAATGGTAAAGAATTATTTTCGTTAATGCGCACACTATTAACGCGATCATCCGCAGCTCCATCCAGCGTGGGGCAATAGTTGCAGTTGTAGCTACACATCGTCGTACTGCAAGTCGATCCCTGCGCATTGGAATGGCCCAAAATGGCATATACTTCGCCCACGCCAACCCGCTCGATTACATCGGTGCCAACGACCGCGCTGTTGCGAATTCCCCGAAAATTGAGTTGATACCAGCCGCCCAAGAGCGTCAAATTACCCACAAACTGCCCGTTGGCGGGGTTCGTTTGCACGGTTGTCCAGGCCACCGTGGTGGCCGAAGTAACGCGATTGATCACCTGCACTTCGACCCGATCCAATGCCGTAATGAAGCTTCCCGCCACCTGAAATGTAGCCTGATTGGTGTTGCTCCGTTGAAAAACCATTCGGTTAAGCGGATAAGTAGCGTCGAGTTGGGCCACAACGTTCTGGCTTACCAGCAACAAAAACAGCCGAAAACCGAGTACAGATCGTGTACGGGCTGTAAAAACAAATTGCATAATTCCTTCTTTGCTTTTTGATTGACAAAAAAATATCAATCAAGGTTGTCTCTCCACTAATCCAGGCACACTAATCTTCCATGCAACCAGATCGCAATTTAAGGCTATTTTGGCATAAGCCATGTTAAAATTTACTACCTGGCGAAATCCTAAATCACTTGCCTAATGGTTATGATTTGCGTTGCTTTGTAGTAAGGAACACCAGAAAGACCTGAACCACATGCAATTTGACGACGAGGACGACGACGGATTTGATTGGGAAGAGTTTGAACGGAACTATGATCCCATTGAAGCTCAGCGCGAGATGGAGGCCGAAAACCGCCGAATCGAGCAACTTCCGGTTTTGAAAAAAGCCAATGAAATCTTAGAAATCACCGAAGCCATCACCAGCACCATTAACGAAGAAGACGATGTGCTGATGATGAGCGAGCAAATGCTGGCCAATGCCATGATGCTGCCGTCTAAAATTGTGGGTGCCGAAGGAGCCGACCTCTACACACTTCGCATGGAAAATGCCGTAATCATTAAAACGCACGCCCGCGAACTACTGACCCAAACCAATTATCTCCGCGCCGAAAAACTTTCTGACCCGGCCTATATCAAACTCCTGCGCGACGAAATCGAAAACTTTCGGGTATTGTTTGTAGCCTGGATCAATAGCTTCGATAAAACCAACGACATTCCCGACGATTGGGGGCTTTTCAACAGCTAAAACCGTACCTTTGCGGCCTGAAACCCCAGCGCCCTGTGTACGTAAAACCCAAAAAAAGTCTCGGTCAGCATTTTCTTACCGACGACACCATTGCTCAGAGCATTGCTGAGTTACTCAGTGGCCACGGCGAGTATAAACACGTACTCGAAATTGGCCCCGGAACGGGTGTTTTAACCCGGTTCCTGCTGCCCAATCCCAATTTTGAAACCCATGCCGTGGAACTCGACCGCGAGTCGGTGGCGTATCTGAAAAAGGCTTACCCCGCGTTGACACCCCGATTGATCGAAGGCGATTTTCTGGAAATGAAACCCGCTGATTACCTGCCCAACCTGCCCGAAACGGAGCCGTTTGCCATTATTGGCAACTTTCCGTACAACATCTCATCGCAGATTTTCTTTAACGTCCTCGACTACCGTGACCGGATCACGGAGGTGGTTTGCATGTTGCAGCGCGAGGTGGCTCAACGCCTGGCTTCCCCCCCCGGCAAAAAACAGTATGGCATTCTCAGTGTATTTCTGCAAGCCTGGTACGACGTTAAATATGAGTTTACGGTACCACCGGAAGTATTCGATCCGCCCCCAAAAGTGCATTCGGGCGTAATCAGCGTCCGACGCAATAATAGCACGGAACTCGGTTGCAACGAACGCCGGTTCATTCAGGTGGTGAAGCATGGGTTTAATCAACGCCGGAAAACGCTCCGCAACGCCCTCAAACCCCTCGACATTACCGAGGCAGCCGCCAGCAGCCGCTTCATGGATCTCCGTGCCGAACAACTCAGCGTCGCCGATTTTGTGGAGTTGACAAATATGATGACATGACCTTTGAACTCACTAAAGAATACCTCGGCCAGATTCAGGAGGCCATCGACGTTCGCGACGACACCCGGTTGCGAACCGAGATGGAAGACCTGTATCCTGCCGATATTTCGGGTATTCTTTATGAGTTGGATACCGACCACGCACACTACCTGCTGACTCTGCTCGACAATCGGATCGGTGCCGAAATTCTGGCTAACCTCGACCCCGCTGTCCGGCTCGATTTGCTGGCGACCTTCAACTCCGAAGAACTCGCCCCCCTCGTGAACGTGATGGACTCCGACGATGCCGTGGATTTGCTCAACGAGCAACCTATTCGCAGCCGCGAGGAGATTATTGCCCTGCTTGAAGATCGTGAACAGGCCCGCTTCATTCTTGATCTGCTCCACTACGACGAAGACGTGGCCGGAGGCCTGATGCAGAAGGAGTTAATCAAAATAAACGTGAACCTAACGGTGAACGGCTGTATTGAGGAGATTCGGGAGCAGGCCGAAAATGTGGAGAAAGTGTATTCGGTTTATGTGGTCGATGACGTGGGGAAACTGCTTGGTTTGGTTTCCCTGAAAAAGATTGTGCTGGCCTATCCAACCGCCAAAATCGCTGACATTTACGATAAAGACATCATTTTCGTGGAAACCTACCGGCCCGTTGACGAGGTGGCCGAGGTGATGCAACGCTACGATTTGGACGCGATTCCGGTGGTGAATGTGCAGGGCCGCCTGCTGGGCCGCATCACCATCGACGACGTGGTGGACGTGATCACCGAACAGGCCGAAGAAGACATCCAGGTGATTTCGGGTTTGTCGGGCGAGGTGGAGGAAGACGACAGCGTTTGGGCGCGGTCGAAAGTGCAGTTACCCTGGCTCGTTGCGGGGGCCGTAGGGAGTTTGCTGGCGGCCACGGTTATCAATGGCTTTCAGACCGAGTTAGGCAAAATTGCGGCTTTGGCGGCTTTCATCCCGATTATCGGCTCCACAGGCGGCAACGTGGGCATTCAAACCTCTTCGCTCATTCTGCAAAGCCTCGCCGATACCTCGGGCCTGAGTACCTCACTTGGTCAACGGTTATTCCGAACGCTTTTGGTCGCGGTTATCAATGGTTTAGTGGTAGGGCTGATTGCCGGCACTTACACCTTCCTGATTGGGCAACCGCGTTTGTTTCCGGTGGTGGCCACGTCCTTGCTGGCGGTGGTATTGCTGGCTTCGTTTATGGGCACCGTTACGCCCCTGTTGCTCAACCGCATCGGCATCAACCCGGCGGTTGCATCGGGGCCGTTCATCACCACGGCCAACGATTTGATTGGCATCGGGGTCTATTTTCTGATTGCCGATTTGCTGCTGACGGAGTTGTGAGGATTTGAGATACAGATTTTTAGTTGCAATTAATAATACCCGCTAACTTACCAAACTATAAAGTGTCAACCAGTTTACTGTCAAGCGTTTACCATTTGATGAATATGCCTGCGTTGTAAAGTCACGTCGCTGGCGTTGCGGAAGACGGGCTGCTCACTACCGGTGCCCGGATGGCTTTTCCGTCTTTGACAAATACGGGTGATTGTTGGGCCAGGGCCGTGGTGATGGTCAACAGGATAACGGCAACAAAGGAACTGAACGTGGTTTTCATACTGAAGTTAGTGTTTACTTTGGTTAAAAATTGATTGCTGATGACGTGTAATCTGGCCTATAAGCCACGGGTAAGTTGATGAAGGATGGCGTCGTGGATCAGGTCCGGTCGACTCCAGGGAATAAAGTGATTCATGTTGGGAATCATCTGAATGGTAACGGGGGCATTAATCAGCATCCGCTTGGCAAACAGTGCGTTAGCCGGTGACACCAGCGGGTCGTCTTCACCCAGAATCACCGATACAGGCACCCGAATAGTGGTCCAGAGGGGAAGCATCTGTTGGAGTTCATCCTTCAGTGGCAGAATCTCCTGGTTGCTCACCCTAAGCTCGACAGGGAGCCAGTAGCGAACCGGGAACGCATTGCCCACGGGTCGATACCACTCTTTTTTCTCCAGGTCGGGGTCGATAGACGGGGCCACCAGAATCAGCCCGCCCACCCGGTCGGGAAAGTCCATGGCCAGCCGGGCCGCCACAGGACCGCCCAGCGAATGCCCCACCAGAATCGGTTTTTGCGTTGACCGGCTCAGGTCCAGCAGCGGAGCAAGGGCCGCCACCTGTGCTTTCAGCGAGCGTTCAGCCTTACCCAATCCCGACTTACCAAAACCAGGCCTATCAACCGAAACCAACTGTGCCCGGCTGTAGAGCGTCGAGTCGGCCAGAAATCCGATGAAGGCATCCCACGACCCCGGCGAACCGTGAATAAACAGAACCATTGGCAACGTATCGGCTCCAGTCCGGGATCCTCCAGTCCGGGCGTAATGCACAGAACGGACTGTTTGACTTTCGGGGGTAAACCCAAACGTGAGTTTCACCGGCCGGTTGGCAAAATAGCGGGCCACTTTCTTGTCCGACATCCTGATCGAGATGCACTGCGGCAGCAGCAAAACAAGCAGCAACCCAATAAGCCCCACCAGACGCCAGCAGAAAACAGAACGGAACGCAACAGGTCGCATAAAAAGGGGTTGACGCTTAGCCCGCAATCAGGCGAATGAACTGCCAGAGGGCCATACTGATGAAAGTTCCTGCTATCAGCCGATTGATCCACAGGTTGTTAAGGTACTGCAGAACGCGCTGCCGATATCGGTTGGCTACGAATGACACCAGCACCAGCAACCCAAAGGCTCCCGAAGCGGTAGCCACCGCAAACACCCACTGACTGCCGGGCTGATTGGCAGGCACCAGCATGGCACCACTTAGATAGATCCAGACCGCTGACCAGAAAGGCAGTAACTGCGGGTTGGTACTGCTCAACGCAACCCCTTTCCAGAACGGAAACGTAGTGTATCCGCCAGATGCCACCGCTACCAGCTCCACAGGCTTTTGGCGGAGCGCGGCCAACCCGGCCAGCAAAAAGACCGGAATGGGCAGGTAGGGCAGAAACTTCACCCAGGCGGCATCCATCGGAATCAGCATGGCTCCGCCAGCCGCCAGCGCACTATACCCAATTTCGGGCAGGCTACCTCCCAGGGCCAGCCACAACCCCGCCCGTCGACTCTGCAACAGCGTGGTCTGAATAACGGCCAGATTCACCGTGCCGGGGTGAATGGAACCGGCAAAACTGATGATACTGACTAAAACAAAAAGCAGGAGCATGACCGGAGAGGTGAGAGAGTTAGTGAGCCGCCTGATGTTAGACCGTTGAATACGCTACGCCGAAGTTCTCGGGTAAATCAAGCTCAGGAAACGAATCCCGAACAGTTACCTGAATCAGAGCCATGCGGTAGATGGCGTGTTCGAGGTTGTAATTGAGGTAGCCGCTTTGGGCATGGTTCACCAGCAGTTGGTAGAACTCCAGAATGTGCCTGACATGCTTGCCGATGGTGTTGCCGGATAACACGTCCGATGGGCGGGTGTAGTCGGCGTTGGTGAGCTGACCTACTACCTGGGCCAGTTGCATAAGAATATCGGTATTGGCAGATTTTAGCGACATAGTACAAGGAGATAAAGAATGAGAAATAAGAAATAATGAATCAGTCCGTCGACGCGGATGAATCAGAATTAGCTGTGGGTGGGGGTAGTCCGCCGGCCCAGTAATGAATAGACGATGGGAAGCCGTTCGGCGCGGGTGAGCAGCAAAATGACCGAGCAGCTCACGGCCACGATCACGGCCAGAAAGAACAGGTAGCCACCGTCGTTAAGTACCGAAATGCCCAGGATAGTCAGGTGGGCAACGATAGCACCAGCCATTAACCCCAGACCCGCTCCAATCCAACTGGTACGGAGAATCAGAATGAGTATCGCGGCAATCAGTTCGATAACGCCCGAGCCAATGCG
Organism: Rudanella sp.; assembly: GCA_026785985.1. Lineage (GTDB taxonomy): Bacteria > Bacteroidota > Bacteroidia > Cytophagales > Spirosomataceae > Rudanella. The sequence goes on from JAJAYX010000845.1 coordinate 8,498, forward strand.
GCCCCAGGGTTCAACGCCCAGCCGCGAGAAAATGTAGACGGACTCGGCTTCGCCACCAAACTTAAAATAAAGCGTTTGGAGCAGGATGATGGCGGCTCCTAAACGGGCGGCCCAAAGCAGATAAATCATGGTCTTGTTCATGTCGGACCGCCAATGCGGTAAATAGATCGTTAGGGAGCGGTCGGCCGTTGCCGGTATTTCGAGTCGTTAGGAAGCCGATGGCACGAATTTAGCCCAGCTTTGGTCAGCTTTTTTGTGCAGATTTTCTTCATCTTTGTTCCACTTGGGGAGCGTGTTGTTGATGAAGCTGTGGTAGAACTAGAACAGAAACAGCTTACCGCCCGTGACTTTGAACGTTTCGGGGTCGATCTCTACTTTCTCGCCCGTGGCTCCCAGGGCGTAGGCACACCAGCCGCCGTACTCTGGCTCGTACTTGTCAGGGCTTTTCCGGAACAGGTCCAGGTTGGCCGCTGAGGCAAACCGATAGGTGACGTTTTTGTAAGTGAAGCTATTGGCCGGCGAGCCTTTCACCGCTTTGTTCTGGGTGAAGTAAGCGACGGGGGTCATAGCCCTGAATGGCGAGGCCGTTTTCAAGGTTGAACTGTTGTTTGCGAACCGCTGGATTCTGAGCGGTTGCGGCTGTGGTCATCGCCAGGGCGAGCAGCAGGATGGTTAGTGTTTTCATGATCGTACCGCTGAAGTAGCCCCGCGCTGAAGCGGATGTGTTGTTTAATTGGTTTGTGTCGGTCAGCATGTTGCTGTGACTCATTACATTGGTATTGCCAAATACCGTTCCAGTCGTGCCAGCCGATTGAAAAAAGGGCCTACAACCCCAAATTGGCCTAAAAAAGAAGTTTAAGTCGTGCCAATCGGCCCCGGCCGATGCGGGTAGACTTACGATATTTCGTTAGTTTTACGAAATATCCGATGCGCATTCGGGGGATAGTATGGCGGGGCCACCGACTGGTTTATTAAACTCTGGCAGGAGGTGCGGCATCACCAGACGCTCACCCTAGATATGCCCCTGAAACGCCGGGACGGTATGCTACGGCAGGCTGAGGTCGGTATGAATTTCGTCTGGTTTGAGGATCAGTATTATCTGTGCTGTTTCCTGCGCGACGTCACCGAACGGTCTCAACTGGATGAGACCCTGCGCCGAATTTCAGAAGGCACAGCCGCCGAGATCGGTATCGACTTTTTTCAGGCCCTGGTCAAACAACTAACCATCTCACTTGGCGTACAGTATGCTATGGTCACCGAATGTATTAACGTCGAGAAAACCCGCGTACGAACGCTGGCCTTTGGGTATAATGATGCCCTGCTCAAGAACATCGAATACGATTTGGCAGACACCCCCTGCGACATTGTCATGCGCGACCGGGAATTTTATTACCCGACCGGGGTGGCCAACAACTTTAGTAAGGACGAAGGTAGTGAATCGTATCTGGGCGTACCTATTCATGATAAATCAGGAGAGGTAATTGGCTATTTAGCCGTTTGCGATTCGCGCCCCATGACCGACCACCGCAAATACGTTACGGGTATTGGCGGCCCGGTCGGGTGCTTAAATTGGCCGAAAAGAGGCCGAAGAACGGCTGCTACGGGTGCAGCAACAACTGGAAGCGACGGTGGTGACCCGCACCCTTGAACTGGCTACGGCCAAAGAGGAAGCAGAGAGTGCCAATCGGGCCAAAAGCGAGTTTCTGGCTACCATGAGCCACGAACTGCGCACTCCCCTCAACGGTATTCTGGGCTATACACAGCTTTTTAAGCGCGATATCAAGCTATCTGAATCCCACCAGAAGGGAGTTGCCATTAGGCACGACTGCTCCGAAAGCCTGCTCTCACTCATCAACGACTTACTGGATTTCTCGAAAACTGGAAGCTGAACGGCTAAGCTATGGCATCATTTTTTAGGGTCTAAAAGGCCAATAGTTCTGCCAAAAACAAGTGATTTTGACCAGAATTAAGGGTAAAAACGGAAGCACGAGTGC
>JAJAYX010000846.1 GCA_026785985.1 Rudanella sp.
GGGTATAGGACTGGCTCAATGTAAGAAAATTGTTGAACTGCACGGGGGAAGAATTTGGTTAGAATCAGAACTTGAAAATGGAAGCACATTTTATTTCACTTTACCTAAAACAAAACTACTATGAAAAAAAAATTGAATTGTGTTCTTCTGGTAGATGACGATGCCGACGATAACTATTTTCATCAAATCGTTATTGATGAAATGAATATTACAGAGCGTATTGAAGTTGCTTTGGATGGCGTGGAAGCTTTAAATTTTCTTAAAAAAGAAAACCTAACCTATCCTGACATTATATTTTTGGACGTCAACATGCCAAAAATGAACGGATGGGAATTTATGGAAGCCTACAAGGAATTAAGAGCAGACCAAAAGGTAAAAGTAGTTGTTGTAATGCTTAGTACATCCGAAAACCCCGAAGACAAGAAAAGAGCCGGACAATTTTCTGAAATTGTCGGATTTAGTTCTAAACCGCTAACCGAAGAAATGCTTAACGGAATTTTAGAACGCAACTTTCTGGAAAATAAAAATGAAATAACAAATACCTGACAGACAGGAAACGACCTACAGCAGACAGGTTTCCGACTACTTTACTTTGGTTTTTCCCTACAAAACAACCAGGCGCAAGTTTAAAAGAGAGTGCAAAGCCGCGCAGGGGTTTTGCACTCTCTCGCTCAGTGGACGCGCACAATCATCGGGTGACGGAGTGACGACTTTTACCTAAAAATCAACGAAACGGTATGGAAGCGGTTGCCATTCAGAAGCTAACGGTCGAGGAGTTCCGGGGAACGGATTTTGATGATCCCAATGCCCACCTATACGAACTCATTGACGGAGAAATTGTGAGAAAATCAGCACCGGCACCTCGCCACCAGGAATCGTCATTTAATCTTGCTCAAGTGCTTAATAGTCATAGTAAGGAGCAAAAATCAGGTAAGATTTATATACCTCCCATTGATGTTTTTCTGGACGGCCTAAATTCTGCGCAACCAGACATTCTGTTTATTCCTACCAGTTTGCTCGATATGGTTACGGAAGATGGGATTGAAGGCATTCCAACTCTATTAGTGGAAATCATTTCGCCAACATCGGTGTATCGGGACCGCGTAACCAAAAAGCAGTTGTACGAGCGGCATGGCGTACAGGAATACTGGTTAGTTGACCCCCAGGATAAGTTGGTTGAAATTTATGCGTTGCCGAATGGGCGTTATGATCTGTTGAGCGCGGCCACTCCCCTCGAAGGAGTCATTACCTCGAATTTGCTGCCCGGCCTGACGCTGGATGTTAACGCCCTGTTTTCGGTTTGATTCCCGTTCCATACCAACCCTTCCCCGGCCCCACGCCCTTTGCCCTCAGCCAGTTAACCGGCACCCAAACGCTTGTTCATCAGGTCGATTTTGAGAGATATAAGCAGTTCCGGCAGGTGAACGACCCCCAGTTTTTCTTTCAAAAACTAGCTGACCATTTCCGAAATGAAGGCCGGTTAGTGATTCATTTGTGGGACGACGTAGCCCAGCAAAAGCCCGACGTGGTGGCCTCGCGCCTGCGAGCATTGGCGGGGGAGTCGATGCGGATTCCGGCCCGGCTGACCATGGCCCGGCGCATCGACCGGCCCACAACGATGGCGTTTCTGGAGCAGAATCACCTGCAGGTAGCTATTCCGGCGAAATACAAATATGGCCTGTGGTTGCCCAAACGCTATTTCCGGGTGTTGCCGCCCGATTTTCTGGTTGCCCAACTCGCCAACGCCGACGAATTACTGGTAGCCGTGGCCACGTTTAGTCACCCCCGCACCATTCCCCGCGAGGGTCAACCCTTCCGCTCCTACGAACTCGTGCGCTTTGCCAACCGCCTGAACTGCACTGTGGTTGGGGGCTTGGACAAACTCCTCAAAGCCTTCGTTACCGAACACCATCCCGACGATATTATGACTTATGCCGACCGCGATTGGTCGGATGGGCGGAGTTATGAACGGCTTGGTTTTGAGCGCGTTGGCGAAACCGAACCGTTACTATTTTGGGTGAAACCGGGGGAGTGGGTTAGGCATTACCCCAACCAGATGAAACATGTGGGGATCGGAACGCCGACCGCACAGACCACGGAGATGATTCCCGTTTGGAATGCAGGCAATATCAAGTTTGTGAAGCGATTTGTGTAGCAGAGAAATCAGGCTTTAAATCACTACAATTATCGTCTATACCAGAAAAAACAAAAAAAATCCTTGTATAATAGCACTGCTTAATCGTTTAAGCTTATATTTGGCCCGTTAGTAAACGTAAATACATCGCAATCTTAAGTATGTATGCGGAAAGTTTCCCTAAAGGACATTGCTCAGAAGGCACAGGTGTCAACGGCTTTAGTGTCGTATGTTCTGAACGGAAAAGAGAAAGAAAGCCGGGTGGGGGAGGAGATGGCGGCCAAAATCCGGCAAATTGCCCAAGAACTGAATTACCAGCCTAACTACCTGGCCCAGAGTTTGCGGAGCGGTAAAACCCAGACAATCGGGCTGATTCTGGCCGACATATCGAACCCTTTTTTCGCCAACGTCGCCCGAATTGTTGAAGACGAAGCCAAACGAAACGGCTATACCGTCATTATTGGGAGTTCCGACGAGAATGCCAATAAGTCGAAGGATTTGTTGGATGTATTGATTAAGCGGCAGGTCGATGGGTTTATTATCGTCTCCTGCGAAGATTCGGATGAACAGGTTCAGGAGTTGGTTGACAAGCATATTCCATTTGTGTTGCTGGATCGGTATTTCCCGGCCATAGCCACCGATTTCATCTCAACGGATCATTACGAAGCTGCGTTTGAAGGAGGCAAGCATCTGATTACAAACGGGTATCAACGAATCGGAATGATTGCCTATGAGTCGGGGATGTTTCATATGGATGAGCGGATTCGTGGGTATCAGAATGCGTTGAACGACAGTCGGATACCGTTTCGCGAGGAGTGGTTGAAGAAGGTGCGGTTTACCTATATAGAACAGGAAGTGAAACCCGCGATTGATGAACTGATCTCGGCAACAGAACCCGTCGATGCCCTGATTTTTGCCACTTATGGATTGGCCATTAACGGCCTTAAATACATAAACGAGTTACGCCTGAATGTACCCGACGATCTGGCGATTGTCAGTTTTGGGCAGGCCGAGGCCTTTGATTTGTACTATTGCCCGATTACGTATTTAAGGCAACCGATAGGTCTGTTGGGGCAAACTGCGGTTAAGCTGTTGGTAGAAAAAATGGATAGTACGAACAAAGAACCCACCCAAATCCTGATGAAAGCTGAGTTGGTAGCCCGTGAGTCATCAAAATCAAAAATGAGCCAATAGCTCTTTTTTAGTTCTTTGCTTAAACCTTTAAGCAGTTCTTTTAACCCTATTTCTATGCAGCGAAGACAGTTTTTAAGATCAGTAATGATTGCTTCAACAGCAGCATTGGCAGGCTGGCCCCATCTGGACGTGCTGGCCGCGCCCAAACTGAAGATTACCAAAATTCGGTATTACGCGGCTCCCGGCTATAATAAACCACTGTTCAATCAGGCGCGGGGCATTGTCGAGATTCAGACCGACGGCGGCATTGTGGGCATTGGTGAGGGCGGCTCCAAAGATATGGTGGAGCAACTGGCGCAGATGATTATCGGCGAGAATCCGTTCCGCATCGAAGACATCTGGCAGCGGCTTTACCGGGGGATGTTTTACCCGCCGGGCCGCGAGAAAATCCACGCCCAGGGGGCTATCGACATGGCCCTGTGGGATTTGAAAGGTAAAGCCCTTGGTGTGCCAGTGTATGAACTCCTCGGCGGAGCCACGCGGGATTACATTGAATGCTACGCTACCGGGTTCCGGGCCTCCAAAGCTACTACTGAAGAAGGCCGGGCGCAGGACTGCATCAAAACGGGGTTACGTGCCTACCGCATCGGCCCCACCGGCGGTAATGGTACCGAACCTTTCGACTATTACGATAACGCCAACAA
>JAJAYX010000847.1 GCA_026785985.1 Rudanella sp.
CGGATGGTTTTTGCTGACGCATAGGAGACGGAAAACTTTTTGTCTCTCCATCATTCCACGTACAGCACCTCATTGGCCAGGAAATCCTGGTAGGTCAGTTCGAGGCCGGCGCGTAGGTGGGTAGTATGTTTCCAGCCGAGTTTGTGGAGCCGCGATACATCCATTAGTTTGCGGGGGGTGCCGTCGGGCTTGTCGGTGTTCCAGCGGAGTTCGCCTTCGTAGCCAACCACCTCTTGCACCAGTTCGGCCAGTTCGCGGATGGTTACATCTTCGCCCGTTCCAACATTCACAAACAGGTCGTCGTTGTAGTTCAGCATCAGAAACACGCAGGCATCGGCAAGGTCGTCGGCGTGCAGAAACTCGCGCCGGGGCGACCCCGTTCCCCACACCTCCACCGTTGGCAAATCATTTACTTTAGCATCGTGAAATTTCCGAATCAGGGCGGGCAACACGTGTGAGCCTTGCAGGTCATAATTATCGTTGGGACCATAAAGATTCGTTGGCATGGTTGAGATAAAATTGACCTTGTATTGACTCCGAAACGCTTCACAGAGTTTGATGCCGGCAATTTTGGCGATGGCATACGGTTCGTTGGTTGGCTCCAGCAAGCCCGTTAGCAGCGACTCTTCGCGCAGGGGCTGTGGCGCCAGCTTAGGGTAAATACACGACGAGCCGAGGAATAGCAATTTTGTAACACCGTTTTGGTAGGCACTATGAATAATGTTCGACTCAATCATCAGGTTGTCATACAGAAAATCGGCTCGATAGGTGTTATTGGCCAGAATCCCTCCCACTTTGGCAGCCGCCAGAAATACGTATTCGGGTTTTTCGGTGGCAAAAAACTCGGCCACTGCCGCCTGATTTCGCAAATCCAGTTCCGACGATGTACGGGTGATGATGTTCTCGTAGCCTTTGGCCTGTAAATTTCTGACAATAGCTGACCCCACCATTCCCCGGTGCCCGGCTACGTAAATCGTCGCTTGCTGATTCATATTATTAAGTAGATGAGTGATGAGTCGGCTGATACATTGTTATGCACTCGCATCAGCCGAGTCATCACTCATCACTATTTCTGATTGTATCTTTAGGAAATAAAACGCGCTCAAATTGCGTTGCAAAACTAACACAGTTCCGGCCTTTACTTGTTCCGCCGGATAGTTTGCCATGATGCCGACAACACAATTATCTGCTATTCTATTGACTGGTTTTTGCCTGTTTGGTCTCGGTCATACGAATGGATTAGCTCAAAACCGCTCCACAAGTCCATCGGCACTAACCACGGCTGGGGGGCCGCCTATACCCACTGCCAAAAGACAAAAAGGTGCTTTACTCAAAAAAGTGTTGCCACCGGGTTTGCAATCGGGCATTTCGTCGGTTAGTGGATTGGTGACAGACTCCACCGGAAATTTGGCGGCTCCCAGCCTAAGCGAACTCACTTCGGAAACGATGCCTGATTTGGGTTTGAAGGTTAAACAACTCAAAAAAAAGAAAGAAGAGTTTAAGGAAGCACTCCGCGAAGCCAAGAAAAAGCGCATTGCCAGAACCGAATACGAAGGCATTGGTATTACCCGGCTGATCAATAAAATTGGCAGTGGCGACCGAACGGTTGAAGAAGAGTTTTATGTGCTGAAACAATACCAGAAACCCAACGCCCAACTGCGCGACTTTTACTGGTACGACGAAAAAGGCAACCGGGTAACCAGTGCCGTACCGAAAGACCGTGAACAATCGGAAATTCTGATTTTGCACGGCCCCTACAAACGCTTTGCCAACGGTAACCTCACCGACGAAGGTTTTTATTACCTCGGCGCGAAAGATGGCCGCTGGGAGAAGTACGATAACAATTTTATGCTGGTCGATAAGGCAAAGTGGAACCGGGGATTCCCGGCGGAGGCCCGCATTACGTATTATGATTCGGCCCACACGAAGGTGAAGGTGGTAATGCCAATTGAATATGGCAAAATCAAAGGCACCTATCTGGCTTACCACGAAAACGGTCGTTTAGCCGAAGAAGGCAAGTATGACAACGGCATGAAAGTGGGCCGTTGGACTGAATATTACCCCAACACCGTCCGGCAATTCCGCCGAAAGTTGACTCAATACCCCCGCGATCAGTGGGAAGAAGGCGTTGATCCTTACGTGATTAGCGAATGGGACGAAAAAGGTAAAATGACCTATGAACGTCCCAAAGAGAAAACCATAACGGAGGAATCAGACGATAATTAAGGGTTGGATGAAGGGTTTCGCGTGAAGGAGGTCTCCTGATTGGTTTGTGGCCAATCAGGAGACCTTTTTTTGTATGGGGGCTTGTATTCCGCCGTAAATGAATCGCACAGCGGATTGTATATCCGCGGTTAAGTCCCAAACTTTTCCCTCCAAAATCTGTTTCAACTAGTACTTTACTCTATAAATATTATGTAAAAACGAGAAGAAGGCATCGAACGCGACGGTGCGCAGATAAACGGTCGTGCCGAAGGCCCCCGGGGAACCGATGGTACGGACGCGGATCGGGCCGTTCAGGATAATAAACGGTCTGATTTGGTCGATGAGTCGGCCAACGGTTTAGATAGTGTGGAAGTACGGGGTGGTCAGGATGGCCGCAACAACCGGGGTATTGGCAGTATGGATATGGATGCTAAAAACGGGGTGTTGCGTCTGGGCGATCAGGACAACAGCACGATGGAAGTACCCGACGAAACGCTTGATCAGGTGGCAGCAAGCAGTGCCAAAACCAACACAGCTACAACTGATGTTACCACCGCTGGCCCCGATGATTATGCCTCGGCTGACACGGTTGGCGTTCCCAATGCTCAGAAAGAAGCTAAAGAAAACGCGGATATCGCTGACGTGAACGAGAGCAATACCAATGCGTCTGTTTCTCAAGACGATAAAGAACATGACGTTGCTGAAACAGGCACGTCTGTAGATCATCAACCGACGTATTAACCTTTAAATCAACTAACGTTATGAGTGTTTCAAGCAATTCACGGAAAGAGAGTACCGACTCTTACGCATCGCAACAGATGCAAAACGGGGGCGTAATGCCCGGAATCGACCAACTCCAAAAATTTAATCACCCTGATAATGAGCGAGTGACAACGGAGAGAGTTGAGAGCGACGATACCGATTTTTCGGATGATGCCGCCGAAATTCATGATTCAGTTGCGAACGAAGACCAACCAACGGCCACAGAAACAGACAGTTCAATGATGGGTTACCAGACGGGTGCAGCCTCGGTCGGTGGCGACTCATACGGGCAACCAACAGGTGTCCATGTCACTGATGCCGACTGGAATGCAACAACGGAAGATGACAGCATGGCTCCAACCCGAGCCGATGAGCCAGATCGGACTTTAGGGAATAGTTAGAACAACCCCTCCACAGCCTGAACAGGCAACATTTCTCCTTTTTTCACGCTTTTTTCCAGTTCGCTCAACCGCGCTTCCATGCCCGGTTGAGCGAAAAATTGCTGTTCCAAACGTTGCCGAAGATACGTTCGGAACCAGGTCAATTGCTGCTCCTGTCGCCGTTGGTCGCGATGGCCATTTTGAGTGGTTAACTGCTGATGCTCCAGAATAGTAGCCCATAATTCGCTGATCCCCTGGTTAGTGAGCGCGGAACAGGTCAACACAGGGGGAAACCAGCCAATGCCGGTTGGCGGAAAAAGATGGAGCGCGTTTTGGTATTCGATACGGGCGCGTTGGGCGGCAGCCCGATTATCGCCGTCGGCTTTCGTAATAGCGAGGGCATCAGCCAATTCCATAATACCGCGTTTCATGCCCTGTAGTTCATCGCCTGCACCCGCCAGCATCAGCAGCAAAAAAAAATCGACCATGCCGTGAACCAGCGTTTCGGATTGCCCCACTCCCACCGTTTCAATCAGCACCACATCGAACCCGGCGGCTTCGCACAGGAGCAACGTTTCGCGGGTGCGGTGGCCCACGCCCCCCAGCGAATCACCAGCAGGGGTTGGCCGAATATAAGCGTTGGGGTTCATGGAAAGCGTTTCCATGCGGGTTTTGTCGCCCAGCAAACTCCCCCCGGAACGTTGACTGGTTGGGTCTACGGCCAACACTGCCAGGTTATGGCCCTGTTCGGTCAAATACGTACCGAAGGCTTCAATAAATGTGCTTTTTCCCACCCCAGGCACCCCCGTGATGCCCACTCGGGTGGCTTTCCCGGTCATGGGTGCCACACCCGCCAACACCGCCTGCGCCAGTTCCTGATCGGCGGGCAAGCGGCTTTCGACCAGCGTAATGGCCCGGCTCAGAATCAGTCGGTCGCCCAACAGAATTCCGTCGATGTAGTGTTGGGAAGAAAAGCGTTGGCGCATGGGCATTGACGAACTACTGCAAAAGTAACGGTTGCTGACTATACCGCGAATTTTCTGTATTTGCGGGCTGTTCCCAGACTATCATGAACGATCTGCTCACTGCCGCCTACTCACCCGATACTTTCCGCCAACAAGCCCACGCCCTCGTTGACCTTCTGGCCGACCATCTTGCCCAGGCCGAAACGGGCCAAAACCCAACCCTAAACTATCTGGAACCCGCTGAACAATTGGCCTACTGGGAAGCTGAATTTGAGCAACCCGCCAACGCGAAACCGGTGCCGCTTTGGAACGAGATTATTAAGCGATCCATTCATCTGCACAACCCGAAATTCATGGGGCATCAAGTGTCGGCTCCCCTGCCCCTTGCCGCACTGACGGGCGTTTTGACGGGATTACTCAACAATGGGCAAGCCGTGTATGAAATGGGCATGACCGGCAACGCCCTCGAACGTATTGTGACGAACTGGTTGGCGCAAAAACTCGGTTTGGGGCCAGATTCGGGTGGTTTTCTTACGTCGGGCGGCACCCTGGCAAACCTCACGGCTCTGCTTACGGCCCGCGCCCTGAAGGTTCCAACCGACGTTTGGCAGCATGGTAACAGCGGTAAACTGGCCATTATGGTATCCGAAGAAGCCCATTATTGTGTGGATCGGGCCGCCCGAATTATGGGTTTGGGTGCAGATGGCATCATCAAAATTCCGACCAACGACCGTTTCCAGATGCAAACCGACTTGCTCGAACCGTATCTGGAACAAGCCAACGAACGTGGCCTGACGGTTTTTGCCGTGATTGGGTCAGCTTGCTCTACCTCCACCGGCTCCTACGACGACCTGACTGCGATTGCCGATTTTTGCCAAACGCACAACCTGTGGTTCCATGCCGACGGTGCACACGGGGGCGTTGCGGCCCTCTCCGAAACCTACCGCCCGTTGGTGCAGGGCATCGAACGCGCTGATTCGGTGGTGGTTGATTTTCATAAAATGATGATGATCCCGGCCCTTGTTACGGCGGTGATTTATCAACGCGATGGCGATGCTTTCCGAACGTTCCAGCAAAAGGCGCAGTACCTCTGGGCTGATGCCAGTACTAAAGACTGGTTCAACTCCGGCAAACGAGCCTTTGAATGTACCAAGCTGATGATGAGCGCGAAAGTATATACAGTGATGCGGACTTACGGCGAGGAAATTTTCACGCAACATGTAGATTTACTTTACGGTTTGGCCCGCGAGTTTGCCACTCATATTCTACAGCAACCCGATTTCGAGTTGGCCGTGATGCCCGAAAGCAACATTGTCTGTTTTCGCTATGCAGGCAGTGAAACAAACCGCGACCAAATCAACATGCTCAACTCGGCTATTCGCCAGCAATTGCTCACCGATGGGGAGTTCTATATTGTACAAACCATCCTGCGCGGGCACGTTTGGTTGCGCGTTTCGATCATGAATTCACTCACGACAATGGCACACTTGAAAGAAATGCTCCTGACCGTGAAACGGTTGAGTGAGTTGGTTGTCCAGAACATACCCACGTCGGATTAGTCAAAAAAATAGCTAAAGACTAAACGCCACATACTGATTCCCCTTTTTAGTCCCCAGCTTGCCACCGCCACAGGCAATAACCACGTATTGCTTCCCTCCTACCTGGTAGGTTGAGGGCGTGGCGTGACCCGCTGCAGGAAGTTTGGTTTCCCAGAGGAGTTTACCCGTTTTGCGGTCGAAAGCGCGAAACATTTCGTCGCGGGTGGCGGCAATGAACACAAGCCCACCGGCAGTGACAACCGGGCCTCCGTAGTTTTCGGTGCCGGTGTTAGTGATGCCCTTTGCTTTCAAGTCAAGGTCTTCGCCGAGAGGAATTTTCCAGCGGTATTCGCCCGTGTTGAGGTCGATGGCGTTGAGGGTTCCCCAAGGTGGTTTAATAGCGTAGGCTCCTTTGCTATCTAAGAACTTATTGTAGCCGGAAATGCTGTAGGGCGGGAATTTGGGTTTGTTGGTTGTGGTCGTATTGGTGGCACTCGGCTCCACTTTTTCGTCGCCAAACAGGAACGAAACAAGGGCTTGCTTTTCGTCGGCGGTGAGTTGGGTGAAGCCGGGCATCTTGCCTTTTCCGTTGCTAACGGTTTGAGAAACATATCCTTTACTACGCCGACTGATGTTTACTAATGCCGGATAGCCACTTTTTGGGTCGCCTTTGCGGTCGGGGCCGTGGCAACTGGAGCAGTTGAGGGTATAAACTTTTTGGCCAGGGCTAAGGCTGGCTAACTGGTCGTCTTTGGGCCGTTCTTTCAGGGTAAACAACCAGGCAATGTCGTTGGCGTTAACATACAAAATACCGTCGGGATCAGCGGCCGATCCCCCCCATTCAGCACCACCATCGCAGCCGGGCAGGAAAATAGTTCCGCGCTGGCTGATGGGCGTAAACGGCTTACTGTCAACGTTTCTGAACCGGGCCAGCAACGAATCGCGCTCGGTTGAATAAGGATTAATGTCGGCCTCGGTCATTTGTTGCCGGGCAAAGGGAGCAGGCTTTGTCGGAATGGGTTGGGTGGGCCACGTTACCTCGCCGGGAATGGTCGATTTGGCCACCGGAACCTCCTTAATATCGAACAAAGGCTTGCCCGTAACGCGGTCGAAAATGAACACAAAGCCCTGCTTGGAAGTCTGGGCTACCGCGTCGATTTTTCTCCCATTTTGCGTAACGGTCAGCAAGGTTGGGGGCGAGGGCAGGTCGCGATCCCAAATGTCGTGGTGCATGGTTTGGTAGTGCCAAAGC
>JAJAYX010000848.1 GCA_026785985.1 Rudanella sp.
ACGTGAGACAGCGTAAACGACTCGTTGAGTTGCAGCCGGTAGGTGCTGACGGGATTGTACATAGAGCGTGTTCGTTGAGTAAAGCGATTCGGTTTCCGGCCAATCGCTACGTAACAAACACAGGGGAGGGAAGGGGTGTTTGAAAAAGGCAATGCTACCCGGTTGATATTTCGGTAGTTTAGCAGTTTGGTTATAATACTTCATCTACGTACCCGCCCCAATGCCCCTTAGCTGGAATGAAATCAGAGACCGCTCTATCCGGTTCTCGAAAGAATGGGAAAACGAATCGTCGGAAGATGCCGAAGCCAAATCATTTTGGGACGGATTCTTTACCGTTTTTGGCATCGACCGCCGGCGGATGGCCCAATTTGAAAAAGCCGTAGCCCGCAAAGGGCGCGGGTCGGGGTTTATCGACCTGTTCTGGCCCGGAACGCTCATTGTGGAACACAAATCCAGGGGGCGGGATTTGACCAAAGCCTTTGGGCAGGCTATCGACTATTTTGAGGGGCTGAAAGACCACGAACTGCCCCGCTACGTGCTGGTGTCGGATTTTGCCCGTTTCCGGCTGCACGATCTGGAACAGCGCACGGAGGAAGAATTTACGCTGCCGGACTTCCATAAACACATTAAAAGCTTTGGGTTTATGCTGGGCTATCAGCAACAAACCTACAAAGAACAAGACCCCGTTAACACCGAAGCGGCCCTGAAAATGGGCCTGCTCCACGATAAACTCAAGGAAATTGGCTACGACGGCCACGATCTGGAGGTCTATCTGGTCCGGTTGCTGTTTTGTTTGTTTGCCGACGATACGAGCATTTTTGAGCGCGGAATTTTCCTGGAGTTCCTCACCAACCATACCCGCGAGGATGGCTTCGATCTGGGGCAACAACTGGCCCTGCTCTTCCAGATTCTGGACACCCCACCCGCCCGGCGACCCCGAAACTTAGACGATACCCTCGCGGCTTTCCCCTACGTGAATGGCCGCCTGTTTCAGGAACGACTGCCCATCTCGACCTTCGACCGGCAGATGCGCCAAATTCTGCTCGACTGCTCCACCCTCGACTGGGGCCGCATTTCGCCCGCCATCTTTGGGTCGCTGTTTCAGTCGGTAATGAACCCCGCCGAACGGCGCAACCTCGGCGCACATTACACCTCGGAGCGGAACATTATGAAGGCCATTAAGCCGTTGTTTCTGACCGACTTGTGGGCCGAGTTTGAAACCGTCCGCAAAAAACCGCGCGACCTCACGGCCTTTCACGGCAAACTGGCTACCCTGCGGTTTCTGGACCCGGCCTGCAGGTGCGGTAACTTCCTGATTGTGACCTACCGCGAACTGCGCCTGCTCGAAATCGAGGTTATCAAAGCCATTCAGAAGGGGCAGCAGGTGGTGTCGGTCAATGAGTTGGTGCTGGTGAACGTCGACAAGTTTTTCGGGATCGAGTACGAGGAGTTTCCGGCGCAGATTGCCCAGGTGGCCATGTGGCTCATGGATCACCAGATGAACCTGCGCGTGTCGGAGGAGTTTGGGCAGTATTATGCCCGGTTGCCGCTCGAAAAATCGGCTACCATCCGGCACGGCAACGCTTTAGACACCGACTGGCAATCGCTGCTGCCGTTGCCCAAAGACGGTGAGCAACCCCTCGCCTACAGCTACATTGTGGGCAACCCGCCGTTTATCGGCTCCAAAATGATGTCGGCGACCCAACGGGCCGATATTCAGCGGGTTATGCCCCGCGTAGAGGGCAACGGCGTACTCGATTACGTGTCGGGCTGGTACTGGAAAGCAGGGCTTTATATGCAGGGCCGGGCCGCGTCAGGCCGCACCACCCGCACCGCCTTTGTTTCGACCAATTCGGTGGTGCAGGGCGAACAGGTCGGGATTCTGTGGGGGAGTTTGCTGCGCGACTGCGGCATCACGATTCAGTTTGCCCACCAGACCTTTAAGTGGAGCAACGAAGCGAAGGGCAATGCCGCCGTGTTTTGCATTATTGTGGGCTACGGCACCGCCGACGTGCCAACCAAACGACTGTATCATTACGACGACGTGAAGGGCGACCCCGACGAACTGATTGTTCGCAACATCAACCCCTATCTGGTCGAAGGCAGTAACGTGGTGGTGCTGCGCCGAAGCAAACCCCTTTGCCCGGTGCCGGAAATTGGCATTGGCAACAAACCCATCGACGGGGGGCATTACCTGTTCACGACCGAACAACGCGACGAGTTTATCCAGAAAGAACCCCAATCGGCGAAGTGGTTTCGGCGGTGGCTCGGTGCCGACGAGTTTATCAATGGCTACGAACGCTGGTGTTTGTGGCTGGGCGATTGCCCGCCCGCCGAACTTCGGCAAATGCCCGAAGCCCTCAAACGGGTTCAAGCAGTACAGAAAATGCGTTTGGAAAGCAAACGAACGTCAACACTTAAACTGGCCGCTACACCTACGCGATTTCAGGTTGAAAATATGCCGACGGGTAATTACCTGATTATCCCTGAAGTGTCTTCGGAGCGTCGGCGATACATTCCCATTGGCTACGAATCGCCCGAAACGTTATCCAGCAATCTCGTCAAGATCATTCCGAATGCCAGTCTGTATCATTTCGGCGTGTTGACTTCGGAGATGCACATGACCTGGGTGCGCTACATTTGGGGCCGGTTGGAAAGCCGTTTCCGCTACTCGAAAGACATCGTCTACAACAATTTTCCCTGGCCGATGCCGCCCGCCGAGAAGCAAATGAAGGCAGTGGAAGCGGCCGCCCAAACGGTGCTGGATGTGCGGGCTTCGTTTGCGGGCAGCACCCTGGCCGATCTGTACGACCCCCTCACGATGCCGCCCGCCCTCGTCAACGCCCACGCCACCCTCGACCGGGCCGTTGACCACTGTTACCGTCCGGCGGCTTTCGCCAATGCCGTAAAACGGATGGAGTTTCTGTTTGACTTGTACGAACAGTACACGGTGCCGCTGTTGGGGACTGGGGCGAAGAAGGGGAAACGGAACGGGTAGGTTTTGACCCGAGGACTGTTGAGCAGGAATTAAGGCTATTGTTTGCTCTTTGATGATTTTTCGCTTGACGAAGCCCCAAATAAAGAGCAACTGGCTCTCCGTTTGGGGCTTTATCCTTCTATCTACTACCACTCCATCAACTTATCCAGCGTAATCGGCAAATCGTGAACGCGCTTGCCGGTGGCGTGGAAAATGGCGTTGGCAATGGCCGCCGGGGTGCCGACGATACCAATTTCGCCCAGGCCTTTCGCCCCCAGCGGGTTCACGATGTCGTCGTGTTCTTCCACAAAAATCACGTCCATATCGTGTACGTCGGCATTGACCGGAATGTGGTATTCGGCCAGGCTATGGTTCATAAACCGGCCAACATTGTTGTCGCGGACGCTCTCCTCGTGGAGGGCTTTACTCATGCCCCATGTCAGTACGGGCTTTATTTCTACTCAAAGAAGTTGACAATAGAATTTTTGTTGATAATTTTGACAAAATTTTTATTGTCAAATGAGAAATGTGATTGGACAGGCTGTTTCGGGGGATGATTTCTTTGACCGCCCACAGTTGGTGAATAAAATTCGCCGGGCCATTCGCAACGGCAACCAAATTTATTTATCGGCTCCGCGTCGGGTCGGTAAAACGTCCATTATGAATTACCTGATGGACAATCCAGGCGAAAACGAGCAATTCGTGTATGCCATCACGCAGTCGTTTCGCGAACTGATGCACAATCGCAAACTGACCAACAAGGTGCAGTTTGTGATCACGGGTTCCATTGGTTTACAGCCTTTGGTGCAAAAGTTGGCCGCCAGCGATTTGATCAATCAGCTTCAGTTTATCGACGTTCCGCCCCT
>JAJAYX010000849.1 GCA_026785985.1 Rudanella sp.
ACAATGTCCTGAATCAGCGGTGGAACGTCGGTTCGGTTGCTGAGGGTTGGCCACAGGTCTTTCAGCACATTCAGGTAAGCCGGAACCCCCGTCAGGTCCATCCAGCGAAAAACGCCGACCAGTGTCATCCAATAGCCCGCGTTATTGCGGCACGCCCGATCCACATCTTCCACCGTCGCGTAACCCTTTTCAACCAGATCGAAAGCCTCGCGATACATGGCGTACATGATCCGGTTGGTGATGAACCCGCGAATATCTTTGCGAACCAGCGTCGGTTCTTTGCCCCAATGATGCGAGAGCGCGTAGAAAAACTCGGCGTAGGCGAGTTCGGTTTGGTCGCCACAAATCACCTCCAGAAATCGCGTCGTGTGCGAGGGTTCGGCCCAGTGCAGACCAATAACGCGCTGCGGACGGCGGGTCAGGCTTTGAAGTTGCGAGATCGGGATGGCCGAGGTATTGGAGGCAATCACCGTCTCGTCAGACACCTGCTGCTCAATCAGGGCGTACACGTGCTGTTTAATGGCGGGATCTTCGAGGGTACATTCAATCACCAATCGGCAATGATTCAGGTCGGCGTAGTTTTCCGAAACAGTCAGGTTGGCCAGCCAATAATCGGGTTCCTGAACTGTCAGGCCGTGTTCGTGCGACTCGGCGAGGTGGTGCCGGATGCGCGGCAGGGCGGTTGGTACATCGGCGGAAATGGGCGCGAGAGCCACCACCGGATGCCCGGCCATCAGCAGACAGGTAACAATGCTACACCCCATCAGACCCAGGCCGACAACGGCCACAGGAAGATCAGCGGGGGTAATTTGCTCAGGGGAAAGGGTTGCGGTCATGGTGCAGAAAGATAGTGAAGATTTACCTTTGCGCCATGCTCGAAACCCTGAACCAACTCGACACCGACCTGTTTCTGTGGCTCAACGGCCACTATGCTCCCGCACTCGACCCGGTCATGGTCTGGGTTACAGAACGCAACTCGTGGTTTCCGTTTTATGCCCTGCTCATTGGCTGGCTCGGCTACCGGTTTCGCTGGCAGGCCGTGCCGCTCGTGCTGACCCTCGCCATGGCCGTGGCCCTAAGCGACCAAACGGCCTCGGCCCTGCTCAAACCGCTCACGTTGCGGCTGCGACCTTGTCATGTGGCCGCTCTGCAACCGCTCATTCACCCGGTATTGCCCTGCGGGGGACAATATGGTTTTGCGTCGTCCCACGCGGCCAATGCGTTCGCACTGGCAACCGGGCTTTGGTTATTGCTCGGAAACCGCTTCCCCTGGCTCCGCTGGGCATTTTTGTGGGCTACATTACTGGCCTATAGCCGCATCTACGTAGGCGCACATTACCCCTTAGACGTAATTGCCGGGGCCGGCATCGGAGTCTTGATGGCCTCGCTGAGCGTCGCCCTTTATCAGAAAACGCCTTTCGCCGACCCGTCGAACCGCCTTCGCTCTTAACTCAAGGCAAGGCTGTTACCCGAATATTTTTCTGCTCAATGCGCGACAGTTCCGTGAGTTGGCGGGCGGTGTAGCGTTGATCGTAGATACCAACGGAGGTTGTATCGGCTGCGTCGCCTTTGTAGTTGATATAGTCCTGAAAACGAATTCCGCTCACTGTTTGTGGGTTGATGGCTTTGCGAAAACGTGGCCCACCTTCGCTATAGGCTAAATAATCCATGGTGTGGGTTTGCTGGTTGAACCAGTAAAAAAACGTGTCCTCATAGTGGTTTCCACCGCCCTCGGCCCGAAACCGCACCCGAATTTTGTCGTATCTCTGGCCCTCAATCTGGCTTTCGCCCGCAAACTCAGCCATCACTGCCGGATCGTTGAGTTTGTGCGGCAGCAGCACAAAATAGGCCACTGAGTTCACCGCCTGACTGTATTTGCTGGTCTGCGCTGAGTCGAGCGTTTGCCGTTTCCCGTTCAGGCTTCGGGTTACCCCCGTGTTGTTCAGCACTTCTTCAACCAGCACCCCCGCCGAATCACGATGCGTTCGGGTGTACTGGAACCGCCCGCCCTGCTGTTCCAGTACAAGGTGAAATGTCCGAAAATCGAATTCAATCCGCTTGTTTTCGTAGGCATCGCCCCCGTGTGCGTCAATGGCTTGCTGGATAATGCGTTTGGCATCATGTTCGGGTGTACAAGCCGATAGAATAAGACAGAAGAAAAACAGTAGGGCAGAAAATCGCGACATGAGTATCTGGTTGAATACGGTACAAACTTACAGGTAAAAAAACAACCATGATTGAACCCTACCATGCCGAAATTAAACAAATCGTTGATTGTTAATCTTTTGTCCACTATCCAGCGTCCAATATCCAATAGCCACATGGATTTAGGCCCAATTATCCGTACTTTTGCGGGAAATTTATCCGGCACGATGGCATCATTTAATCCGGTGAAAATTTTTTCGGGCAGTCAGTCCACCTATCTGGCCGAAAAAATTGCGCACTACTACGGTAAAGAGTTAGGGGGCTATACCTGTCGTCGGTTTGCCGACGGGGAGATGTCGCCCAGTTTTGAAGAATCGGTTCGCGGCTGCGACGTGTTTTTGGTGCAATCCACGCTCCCACCCGCCGACAATCTGCTGGAACTTCTG
>JAJAYX010000850.1 GCA_026785985.1 Rudanella sp.
GGTTTACACTTGCGTGATGCAACAGGACATAGTTTAAAAAAAGTGGCTAATAATGGTGCGACCTTGACAATCCAACTTCGGTCAAATCAAAAACGACTGAATTTGCATTTTCTAATAACCCCAGCACCCCAAGATGAACAATTGGGAAAGTACTTGCGCGACAAAAAATCGGTGACTATTGGTTTAAATCAAATAAACTACTTGAAGGATACTTTAGATTTGAAAGAGAAGTATAAGTTTTTACAATGGGCAGTTTATTTGTCTAAATTTCAAGAACTTATAAATAACAATTTTCAAGCAGAGATTGACCAACATAATCTTCAGAATTTATTAATGGAACGACAAAAATAAGATGTCTCTTTTGGGATAGATAATACGTCCTGAAGGCTGGTTCAGGTATATACATTCTCGTGTTTCCTGCGATAGCAGAAACACTACGCAGTTTGAGAATTGACAAAATGGAATTTGCGTTTTTGAACTTCGCACTTCGGCGTAGCAAGATGGAATTTGCGTTGTTGTCCGCTCCGCGTGTGCGGGGTGTCGGTGACAAGCAGCGCGTCCCAAATTGGGCCATCACCCAACCAAGCGGGGGTGTAAATGTCTCCCTACGGTCGTCATCAACCCCCGTTGGCGTTGGGTGGTATCAGTGTGTCCCCCTCCCGAGACGCGTAACCATTGAAAAGTAGAAAAACAGTCTTATTTTTCACCTAATCAATGGTCTACAATGAAGAAAAGCCAATTCAGCGAAGCTAAAATCGTGGAGATTTTAGCCCTGCCCAGCCAAGGCAAATCCGTCGATGAGATTTGCCGTACTCACAACATTTCTACGGCTACCTTTTACAACTGGAGGAACAAGTACGGTGGCATGGATACCGAGGAACTCAGAAAACTAAAGGCGTTACAGGCCGAAAATGGCCGCCTGAAAAAACTGCTGGCCGATAAAAGCCTGGATTTCGACATCCTAAATGATGCCTACGAGTTGCTAAAAAAGCTCTGAGCCCTGCCACTCCACAAGCTCTCCAGATGATTCACACCATCGTTGAGCAGCAGCAAACTTCGCTTCGGCGGGTGTGCCGGGTAGTAGGGCAACGGCGGGCTACGGTCTATGCCAAACCTAAACGAGTTAATGTCGACCAACTCATTAGCGAGCAGCTAATGACTCTGTCAGTCAAGTACTTAAACTGGGGGTTCGCTTTGATGTTTGGTTGGTTACGACTGGCTGGACACCAGTGGAATCACAAGCGGGTCTATCGGGTGTATAAATCACTGAAACTCAACTTACGCGCCCCTGTTAAGCGCAAGAAAATCAAGCGAGACAATCCTAATACACTCGCAGCCAGTAAAGTAGGGCAAGGCTGGTCTCTGGATTTCTTAAGCGACGAGGTGGTAGCGGAGAAGAAAACGCGCATTCTGGATGTGCTTGATGAGTATAGCCGCAAGTGTCTGTTAGTGGTGGCTCAGGGCAGTTTTAAGGCCAAGAAATTAGTGGCCTATTTGGAGCAGATGGTGGTGGCTCACGGCAAGCCCGAATACATCCGCTGTGATAATGGCCCTGAATTAATCAGCGCAACGATGGTCAAATTCGGTCTCAAACACGGTATTGAAATTCGGTATACGCAGCCGGGCAAACCGATGCAAAACGGTTTGGTAGAACGGCTGAACGCGGGGCCGCCCGTGCGGTACGATCCGAACCGAGTGCCTGAACTTGCGGGTTTTTCAAACCATCAGCCAGGTTCAGGAAGCGTTGGATGGTGCGGGGCGGCCCGTGCCGTGGCAACGATATAACTTTGAGAGGCCCCACTCGGCCCTGAAATATCAAACCCCAGACAGTATATACGAGAAAGGGGAGCGATTCCAGCATCAATTGGTTACGCTATAAGGGGGGAGGACAGCAGTGATCCCCAAATCTTCCACTTCCTCCCAGAACTCCCCTATCCGTTTCTGCCCCGGTAGCCCCGCCAAAAACCACGTATAAAGCTCCACAAACCGCGTAAACGGCTTATTCTCGCAAAAGACGTAAGACAGTGTATTGAGTGAATCCGTGTCCATTTCAACGGTTAATAAATTCACATCGGGTATTTGGGTTAAAGTCATAGCTTTAATGCGGGGTATGAGCCGGTGTACAGCAGTGTAGTTGGCTCAGTTGCCGTGACACCACCCAACAACCCAAGTGTGTACCCGTTCGCTACGTCCATCAGTCCCTGTGGGTGTTTGGTGGCGGCACCGCGACTAGCATTCGATCGGCAAATGAAACGCTCCGGTTAGGCAAGACTTGGCCCTGATAAAGGACTTCTCCCTGGGAAATTGGCCAACCCCAATCAGTGGCTCAAAAACGCGACGTTGCCCGGCCTGAAGCGTTCAAGCTGACCGAGCATCGGGTAGGGTTGCCGCTAAAAGCAACACCCGAAACAAGTCCCGCGTTGATTAAGGAGTTCGTTGGGGTTGCTATGGGTAGGTGACACAACATTGGGTGTTTTGATGGAAGTTGTCCGTTACCGACAAAGGTAAGCCATAGACAATCCTCCTAAACCCTGAAGCTACCCGTGAGTCGAACCCCTACGCTCCTCCACGACCTGACCCGGTTGCCGCACCGGGGAGCCGCCACGCCCTGCGAGCGCGAAGCCGCCGAATTACTGAGCCAACACCTGGTCGAGATGGGTGCCGATGTCCGGCTGCAGCCCTTCCGAACGCCCAAAACCTACGTCACGGTGGTCTATTGGCTCATTGGCGGGCTGGTGCTGGGGTTGTTGCTCATTCGGCCTGGCGCGTGGTGGACTCCGGGTTTGGTGTGGGTCTATGTGGTGCTGGCCTGGCTCTATTTCAACTGGCGGTATTCGCCGGTGGTGCAGTTTCCGGTGCTGCACACGTCGCACAACGTTATTGGGCGGTGGGCGGCTACGGCGGAGGGGCCGGTGAAAAAACTGATTCTGATGGCCCACTACGACACCGCTCCCGTTTCGATGCTGCACGGGTCAGGTCAGAAGACGTTTCGTGGGCGTTGGTTTTTTCGCTCGTGCTCATGCTTTTGGCGGCTATTCTGGCCACACTGGAAGCATTTGGCGTAGGAGGGGATTGGCTGCGCTATGCCCGCTATGGGTTTATGGCCTATTTTGTGTTGCAGGCCATCACCGGAACGGTCGGCTATTACCTGCATGGCTACAGCAACGGGGCCAGTGATAACGCCACGGGCGTGGTGGCGGCTCTCGAAACCGCCGACCGGCTCCGGCGCAACAAACCCGCTGACGTTGACCTCGAAGTGGTGCTGACAAGTGCCGAAGAGTTGGGCATGATCGGGGCGTATTATTATGTGGAAGCGCACCGCAACGAATGGCCCAGGGGCCGAACGGCAGCCATAAACTTCGATACGCTGGGTGCGGGGAAACTAACGATTATCGAACAAACTGGAACGGTTGAAGTGATCCGTTATGAAAATTCGGCTACTAATCTGGCGCGGCAACTCATTCAACATGAATCATTTATAGGTAAAGCCAAGGTAGGCAAGTGGCACACCGCCGACTTTGATAGTGTGTGGTTTGTACGGCAGAATATCCCGGTATTGGCCCTTTGTGCCTTAGACGAGAAAGGCAAAATGCCCCGGATTCACCGCCCCGACGATACCCTTGACCACGTTGATTTAACACCCATGCACACCGCAATTGATTTAGCAGAAATGATTTTCCGCCGATTGTCCGTAGCTTTGTAGGTATATGGCAACGAATCAAAATCCGGGCTTCGACCCGCAGGAAATCGAAGAGTTACGCGGAGAGTGCCGCGAAGAAGGAAACTCATTTGTATTGGTCGAAGATGAAGACCTCGATATGCTCGAAGCGGGCGAATGTGAACACATTCAGTTTGTGGGTAAACATAATGGTGACGACGTTATCTACGACGCGCTGATTTATACCCTCCGCCTGCACCACAGCAGCATGGTGTATGAAATGGCCGTGGAGCAAATCAAAAAGTCGTTCCCGTCCTACGTGCCGCCTGAAGAGCGCGAGCCTACCTATAAAATCAGCCCCGAAGACGAGGAAGAGGCCGAAACGGCCCTTACCGAGTTGATCGAAGAAATTGAAGAGAATGAGACGATTAAGGTGCAGGAACACGTTGAAATCGACATGGATTCCGACTATGGTATCGCGCTCGATGTGTGCCTGAATGTGGACGAAATCAACGACGAAGTGATTGAAGACTTCATCGCAAAATTCAACAGTGGCACGCTTTCCTTAGACACCACGCTCTATTCGTTCTCTGAAGACGGGGAGGAGTAATCAGTTAACAGCCAACAGTTATGATGCGTCAGCAACTGTTGGCTGTTGGCTGCTCACTGTTCACTGAAATAGCTGTTCACTGAAATGTATTTATGCAATTTACCGGAACTGAATCCTACATCGCGACCCGCGAACTGAGCACGGCTGTGAACGCGGCTGTGCAATTGCAGAAACCTCTGTTGATCAAGGGTGAACCCGGCACCGGAAAAACGCTGCTGGCGTTTGAAGTAGCCCGTTCGCTGGGGAAACCGCTCTATACCTGGCACGTCAAATCGACAACCTCGGCGCATCAGGGTCTCTACGAATATGATGCCGTGTCGCGATTGCGCGATTCGCAACTGTCGGATCGGGGCGTAGGGTCGGCGCGGATTGACGACCTCGCTAATTACATCAAAAAAGGGAAACTGTGGGAGGCATTTGAGTCGGAGGAGCAGGCGGTGTTGCTGATTGACGAAATCGACAAAGCCGACATTGAGTTTCCCAACGATTTGTTGCAGGAATTGGATCGGATGGAGTTCTACTGCTACGAATTGCAACGAACCATTCAAGCCAAAAAACGCCCGGTCGTAATTATCACGTCCAACAATGAAAAAGAACTCCCCGATGCCTTCTTGCGTCGGTGTTTTTTCCATTACATCCGCTTCCCCAACCGCGAAACCATGCAGCAAATCGTGGAGGTGCATTACCCGAACCTGCAGCAGGAACTGATGACCAAAGCGCTCTCGGTGTTCTACAGCATCCGCGATGTGAAAGCCCTCAGGAAAAAGCCGTCTACCAGTGAACTCATCGACTGGGTGCAGTTGCTGCTCGTGGCGGGTATCTCGCACGACGACCTAAACGACCTCGAAGCCCTCAAC
>JAJAYX010000851.1 GCA_026785985.1 Rudanella sp.
AAAGGCAGGGTCATTGCCAAAGTTTTCTGGAAATTCATTTTTTACAACGGGGTAGAGTTCACAAAAATCTGCCGCTAATCCCTCAAACTGTGATTTCGTTAATCCAGTGGAAGCCGTATAATCACGCTCCAATTTCAGGTTATTAAAAATACTATTTCTCATAAAGTCACTGAAAAATTGTTAAAGTTATACTTAGCAGCCAAAATCATGTCAACTAATTGATAATCAAAACAAAACAAGTCTATTGATGTGCTGGGGGGCATTGGTTGCGCCATTGCTGGTATTGCCCTGCTTGAGGGGTTGCGAAGGACAGTCCGGGGCCGACAGTTTCGTAGGCATTTGCTAAATCGTATTGCCTTGATTTCCACTATCCCAACCGTGCTGAAATCTCAGTGGCTGCTTTTTGCAGGGCTGCAATTATCTCCTGCTCTTTTGATACCGAGCAGCGGAACGCAGGCAGGAAAACGCTTAGGCCAGCCACAACGCCACCGCTGGCCCGAACGGGAACGGCGAACCCTTTTACGTGACGGTCTTTGTGGTCAGTAAAGACGATACCTTCCCGCTGAATGCTCTCCAACTGCGTTTTCAGGGCTTCGGGCGTGGTAGTTCCCGGCCACAAAGCCTCCGTCGGTAATCCGTTCAGGTCAATGAATTTTTTCAACTCGCCCGGACTTAGATACGCAATTAAAAGCCGCCCACTGGCCGTATCATACACATTGCGTTCCGAGTGAACCTGCACCTGAATATCGTGCCGGGAATTGACCACGTTCAGCGTATAGCGTTTGTTGTTGCGCAACACGCCCAGAATGCAGGACTCGCCCAGCAGGGCCGTAAGGCGTTCCATCACGTCCTGCGACGCGCTGATGAGTTCCTGCCCGTAGGCACTCTGGTTGGTTAGCTGGAAGGCGGCTGGCCCAAGTCGATACCCCTTTTTGGTGCCAACATGCTCCAGATAGCCTTTGTGAACCAGTGTTTTGATGATGTTTGCCACCGTTGACTGATTCAACTGCACGCTCTGGGCTATCTCTGTCAGTGTGAGCGCGTGTCCCCGGCGTTCGGCTATCAGTTCTATGATGTCGAACCCCCGAATTATAACCTGTACCATATATGTAGTTCAGCCTTTGTTTTTTCACTCCACTAATAGGAGAGTAAAGGTAGCCGTGTAGGAGTTAACTATCACGATGATGGAGTAAAAGGTGTATTTGGGAATTAAACGAAAAAGCTTTCTTTAAGCTAAAGCCTTGTTATATAACAAGTTAAAAAATACAAAAACAGTTTATTGCAATTTTTTTTGCCATTTATTATAGTTTTCAGTAATATTGCATTGTGATAGTATTAAACATCATTGTTGTAGTGAAACTATGGAGAAGATATACTCAGTATCTAAATGGGGGATGGTTTGGGCACTGATGCTGCTCATTCCGGTCGTGTCGCTGGCGCAGGTCGTCAGTGGAAAAGTAACCGACGAAACCAGCGGGGGACTGCCCGGCGTAAGCGTCGTGCTGAAAGGCACTACCACCGGCACCACTACCGATGCCGACGGGCAGTACAAACTCTCGGCTGCACCCGCGAACACACTCGTTTTCTCGTTCGTCGGCTACGGCACCAAAGAAATTGTCGTGGGCAATCAGACCAGCATCAACACGGTGCTGGCACCCGACAACACGGTGCTTAACGAAGTGGTTGTGGTCGGCTACGGCACGCAGCAACGCAAAGACCTGACGGGTTCGATTGCGTCGGCTGATTTGGTGGCGTTCAAAGAATCGCCCAACGTGAGCATTCTACAGTCACTGAAGGGCGCCTTGCCGGGCCTGACTATCGGCCAAACCAACCGGGCGGGCGAGGAAGCGTCGATCAATATTCGGGGTACGTCGACGCTCAACGGTAATACGGCCCCGCTGATTATTGTAGATGGAATTATCTTCAACGGTCGCCTTTCCGACATTAACCCCGCCGACGTGGCCAGTGTGGATGTGCTCAAAGACCCCAGCAGCAAGGCCGTTTACGGCTCACAGGCAGCTAACGGCGTGGTGCTGGTAACGACCAAAACAGGCCGGGCGGCCACGAAGCCATCCATCACGTATTCAAGTAGTTATGCTATTTCGTCGCCGACAATCAATGCCAAATTACTGCGCCGGGACGCGTTTCTGGAAAAAATCCGGGACATCAATTACCTGACTGCCTTCACCAAAGAGTCGGGCTATACGGTCCCTAACCCGGCCTGGACGTTTGCCAACTCAGAACTGTTTCCCATTTCGCTGGCGGGCGTAAACTCGACCAATGACTACGACTGGTACGGCGAACTGACACAGGATGCCTCCATTCAAAGCCATAACCTCAGTATTTCGGGCGGTTCCGACAAGACCAACTACTTTATGTCGGGAGGGTACACCGGCGAGAAAGGGCTTATCAAAAACGATGACTATGCCCGCTACACCATGCGGATCAACCTGGACACGCAGGTGACGAAATGGCTTACGGTGGGGGCCAACACGTCGGGGTCGTTTACCAATTTCTTCAAAGACGCACCCGATATGAACTCCATCGTGGGGACAAATCCGTTGGTGTTGCCCCGCGATGCCAACGGTAATTTTATCATCAATCCCATCGGCGATTTCAACGTTAATCCATTTTTGTCGGCCGAAAATGATCGCTACGAGGTGCAGAGCCGCCTGGTGGGTAATTTCTACGGAATCATCCGTATTCCGAGTCTGCCCGGTTTCAGCTATCGGTTGAATTTCGGACATAACCTCAAATTCTTCAAAAACTATGTGTCGAGCATCTATGGAGCGGGCCAAACCGGTTCGGCGGCCAAGAACGATGCTACGCAGTATGAGCAAACGCTCGACAATATTTTTAACTATACGCGCAGTTTTGGCAAGCACAACATCAACGCTACGGCGGTGTACGGCTACAACACGGCCAACTTTAACCGCACGGTGGCTTCGGGTACGGGTTTCTCCGATCTGAACCTGTCGTACAACAGTTTGCAACAGGCCGAAGTGCAGAAAATTTCGTCAGAAGCGTGGGAAGAGGCCCTGCTCTACCAAATGGGTAGCGTAGCGTATAACTACGGCAGTAAATACCTCATCAAAGCCACCGTTCGGCGGGACGGGTTCAGTGGTTTCTCGCAGAATAATAAAACGGGCATTTTTCCGTCTATTGGGCTGGGCTGGGTTATTTCCGAGGAAAAATTCTTTAAAATACCCGCCATTAACTTCCTGAAAATCAGAGGTAGTTACGGTGAAAACGGGAATAAAGTGGGTCGTTACAGTTCGCTGGCGCGGGTGTCGGCCACCGATGATTCCAAGTACGTTTTTGGCGATGGTGGCCTGACGGCCATTGGTCGTTCGGTGTCGTCTCTGGCCATCAGCGATTTGCGGTGGGAACGTACCCGGGGTATCAACATCGGCCTTGACTTTGCGGTGTTGAAC
>JAJAYX010000852.1 GCA_026785985.1 Rudanella sp.
ACTTAGCACCGACCCGGAGTCGCTGGTGCGGGTGTTAGACAACCTGATTAGCAACGCCCTGAAGTTTTCGGAGTTTGGCAAAACGATTCTCGTACTTGTTTTCACCGAAGATGACCGGCTGGTTGTAGCCGTGCAGGACGAAGGCCCCGGTATTTCGCCCGATGATCAGAAAAAAATGTTCAAACGGTTTCAGCGGCTGTCGGCCCAACCCACCAACAACGAGCATTCGTCGGGGCTGGGGTTGTCGATTGTGAAGGCGTTAACCGAAAAAGTGGGTGCCCACATAGAGGTTCAAAGCGAGTTGGGCAAAGGCACCACGTTCCGGCTGGTGTTCCCGGCCGCCTTATTTCACCTGCTACCCGAGCCGGTTATGAATCAGGAATCTTAAAAAAGCGGCTTTAGATGTTCTAAAGCCGCTTTTTTAAGATTGTGTTCGCTCAAACTCGTTTGTATTCAAAGGTAATATCCTGAGTAGTAGAAACAGCATTAAACAAAATAGTGCGTTTATACGTCCACGTCATCACCCCATTCATGATGGTTGAGGTAGCCATTAATTTAGTATTGTCAGCCGCCGTAACGGTTAATTGATCGCCTGTTAACGACCACTTGCTGGCTCCCGCCAAATCAATCCCGGTCTGCTGTTTTATTTCGGCAACATTGTCTTTGCAGGAGGTCGGGTTGCTGGAGGTCACCGTACCGTCGTTTTTGAAGGTGAACGTCACATCCGTCAGGCAGGTCGTTGTCCGTAATAGCCCGTAGGCGGTTAACAAATCGGTTACTTTTCCCAGAGGAGGCACATCAATTCCGGGGTTGAGTTTGATCGCCGAAATTTTCCAGATTCCTTCAATGGTTTCGGGGGCAACCGTCCCTCCTCCGCAGTTGGCAAACAAGAGGGACAAAGAAAGAAGGAGCGTTGACGTTAAAATTCGGGTAATTCGCGGTTGACGCATAGGAGTATGGTTTGACTGTCTGTACTGAACGGTTCAAATATGCCTGATTCGTATGTCAACGACAGTCATTTCTTGATAATCGGTAGAAAAACGGGGAAATCCCCTGCACAAATAGGGTAGTTTTCCCGTAGCGAATGGCGCAGCGAATGCGAATATTTGTAGCCTGAACCACTACTGCTTACGGCCATGACTTTCTCTACTTATCTCGACGTAGCCATTTCGCTGGTTTTCGTCTTCTTCACGATCAGCATGTTCGTGTCGGGCATTGTCGAACTCATCAATGCCTTTTGGGAGCAACGTTCCAGGCTTCTGCAATTGGCGCTGCAAAAGATTCTGGACGCACCCGGCACGGCCACTATTTTCAACCGTTTCTGGGATCATCCGCTGGTTCGTGTGAAAAAGCAACGGTATTACAAATCTGACAAACCGATTTCGTACCTCAACGCCGAGTCATTTTCAACCGTCGTGTTGGACTTGCTCACGCCGGGTATCGCTCCTCCTCCGGCGGGTATCACGGCCTCGGCCCATCTGCTGGACACCCTCCGGGCCACCGTTGCCAACCCCGCCAACAATCCGGCCTTAACCCCACTAATCGAGTTGGTAAGGCCCCTTTTGAATCGTTCCAACACGCTGGCTCAATTCAAAAAAAACCTGGAATGCTGGTACGATGGCTACATGGAACAAGTATCGGGCTGGTATATCAGCTAAAGGCAGAACCTTCTCTGCACAATTCACTCACCGCTGGCAACACCCTATCAGGCTTAGACAGCCTAAAGGTGAAAGCGGCTTATTTGTCTTATCTACAAACCAACATCGACGCGCTCCACCTGCCTATTGGCTGGTCAGTTCCAGATACTGTAAAAGGCTGGGATAGGATTGGAGCTGCCTTCGACAACTTTTCGTGGCTAACCATTCCCGGCTGGATATTGACCATTGCCGCCCTCTCGTTTGGGGCACCGTTCTGGTTCGATTTGCTCATTAAACTGGTCAATATCCGCAATACCACCCGGCGGCCTCAATCATCGGTAGTACCGGATAGCCGGTGAGGTTCTATATCACCCTCGGGCCCTGTCGGTTAATCTCCGACATGTAGGCCTCGCTCGTGATACCAACGGCCAGAAACGCTTCCTGCATGGCTTGACCTACCCGTTGGGCCGTTTCGGCATCGCGGCACAGGGCAAACATCGACGGGCCGGAACCCGAAATGCTGCATCCCAACGCGCCATTGTCAATGGCGGCCTGTTTTACTTCGCCAAACTGCGGAATCAGGATAGCCCGAACAGGTTCGATAATAACATCGACCATCGAACGACTGATGAGGTCATAGTCCGGTTTCATCAGGCCTGCTACCAAACCCGCCACGTTACCCATCTGGATGATTGCGTTCTTAAGCGACACCTCATTTTTCAGGATAAACCGGGCGTCTTTAGTATTTACCTCAATATCGGGGTGAACAAGCGTAGCGTACATTCCAGCGGGCGTATCGAGTTTGATCACATCCAGCGGGTTGTAGCTCCTGACCACCACAAAACCGCCCAGCAACGACGGCCCCACATTATCGGCGTGGGCCGAACCGCAGGCAATGCGCTCGCCTTCCATGGCAAAAAGCAGCAAATCAATGGTTTGCAAGGGACGACCCATCAACTCGTTGATGGCAAACACACCCGCCACAGCCGAAGCCGCGCTGGAGCCAAGACCACTGCCGAGGGGCATTTGCTTGGTTAACAGCACATCGACACCCACATCGGTGCGGTCGATATGTTGCAGGTAGCGCTGAATAGAGATTCCAGCGGTGTTACGGGCAGCTTCGCGGGGCAGCCGGCCTTCGTCGCCAATAATGTCGGTGATGGTTACGCCGGGATCGTCGCGCCGGGTTAGTTCAACCACGTCGCCGGGGCTGTCTACGGCGAAACCAAAAATATCAAATCCGCAGGCTACATTAGCTACGGTGGCGGGGGCAAATACGCGGATTGAGTTCACTGATCCTAAATGACATTCATGGTTTGTTCTTTGATCTTTTCCAGTTCGTCCTTCATCTGAACAACGAGACGCTGGATAGCCGCATCGTTGGCTTTAGAGCCAATTGTATTGATCTCCCGACCAATTTCCTGGGCGATGAAGTTTAGTTTTTTGCCGTTCGCTTCTTCCGTATTCAGCACCTCGATGAAATAAACAAGGTGGTTTTTAAGCCGGACTTTCTCTTCCGATATGTCGAACTTCTCTACATAATAGACCAGTTCCTGCTCAAATCTGTTCTTGTCAAAATCCTCATTACCAAGCAGTTCAACCACCGAAGCCCGCATCCGTTCGCGCACGGCCGGAATCCGCCGTCCGTCCTGCTCCTCAAT
The DNA here is from genome assembly GCA_026785985.1 of Rudanella sp. GTDB lineage: Bacteria > Bacteroidota > Bacteroidia > Cytophagales > Spirosomataceae > Rudanella. Next base: position 3,299 of record JAJAYX010000852.1, read on the forward strand.
ATCGGTCAGGCGGTCGGTGATGGTTTGGATGTATTCGTTGAATTTGCTTTCCAGCGAGGCTCCCTCCTGCCGCCGAAACTCGTTGCATTTCTGAATGGCCAGCGTGACGGCCTGCTGCACAATAGCCCAATCGCTGTCCCCGGCTTCGGGGTCGGGTGTTTCGCTGGTGTAGGCATTAGGTTGGGTCAGAGCCAGTTTCAGGACTTCGGCATCGGGCACGCTCATAAGCATCCCGTTGGCGGTCTCCTTCAAATCCTGCACATAAGCACTCACCAACGCCCTGTTGATCACGAGGCCAACGCGAACTTCGCCCGTGCGGGTATAGTG
>JAJAYX010000853.1 GCA_026785985.1 Rudanella sp.
GCCATCCCTTTGAATGCTTCGTCAAAGACACGTCTTTTTTTCATGGCTAACTTCAGGTTTGCCCCCAAAGGTGCCTAAAAACTGTCTCCAGTCAAATGTAGCAAGTCCAAGTTGGTTAGAAAACAGATTGAGCCGTTTAGCTATGCAATGGCTGCATAGCGACAATTTGAAATGCACCCATCTGCGAAAGTCCTATAAGTGATTGCTACGATAAGTAACAAAACTATCCGCCAAACCTAGACCAGGTAAACTCACTAATTTATTAGAAAACCATATTTACTGCCAGCCGCCACCCAATGCCCGGTACATACTGACCATGGCGTTCAATTGCTGCACTTTGGTTTCAATCAGTTGAAACTTCGACTCCAGCGCATCCCGTTGGGTAAACAGGACTTCCGTATAGTCGGCCCTGGCCGCATTGAAAAGCGTATTTGAGATCGCGACCGACTGCGTAAGTGCCTCTACCTGCTTGGCTTTGGTATCATAGCTTTTTTCTAAGTTGCTGATGTTTGATAGCTGATTGGCCACCTCGATGTACGCATTCAAGACGGTACGTTCGTAATGATAGGCCGCCTGGGTTTGCCGTGCGTTGGCGCTGTAATACGACGCGATGATGCCATTCCGGTTGATCCAGGGTCCGGCTAAGCCACCTGCTACCGAAAACAGAATCGATTCAGGACTAAACAAAAACCTTGGATTGTAGGCACTAAAACCGACGGCCGCCGAAATGTTCAGCGACGGATAAAAGTCGGCTTTAGCCACCTTTACATCCAGCTTGGCGGCCACTAAGTTCAGCTCGGCTTGCTTGATATCGGGCCGGTTCTCCAACAGTTGCGACGGAATGCCGGTACGAACCATAGCCGGCACTAGCGTACTGAACGCCTGCGCATCCCGGGCAATGGGCTGCTGCGGGTAGCGGCCCGTCAGGAAGTTGATTTGGTTCTCCGTTTCAATAATTCGCTGCTGAATACCGTACTGAAGGCCCTGCGTGTTCAGCACCTGGGCTTCAAACCGGCGTACGGCCAGTTCGGTAACCCGGGTCGCTTCTTTCTGTAGCCGTACTAATTTCAGCGCATTAGTCTGAATGTCAATGTTCTGCTGAACAATTGCCAGCTCGTTATCAAGCCCCAGCAATTCGTAGTACGCAGTAGCGATTTCGGCCACTAAGTTCGTTATCGCGAAATTGCGGCCTTCTACGCTCGACTGATACCGGATGACTGCGGCTTTCTTGGCCGTGCGTAGCTTCCGCCAGATATCTACTTCCCACGAAGCCGTTGGCCCCAGCAGAAAGTTGGAGAGGAAATAGGGCATTCGGGTATCCAGTGTCGTTTCAGTATTCCCTTCCAGCACTCCTTCGCTGGTGTAGCGGCCAGCTCTGTTCACACCAGCCGCACCGCCGATGCCAACAAAGGGCAGATACGCCCCTTGGCGGGCTCTGATTTCGTTGCTGGCGATGGCAATCTCCTGGAGGGAAATGTTCAGCTCCTGGTTGTTTTTCAGCGCCGTTTCAATCAGGGCATTCAGGTTGGGATCGGTAAAAAACTCTGTCCACCTGACCTTACCCGTATTGGTCGAGTCGGGCGAGTTATTGTAACTCGCAGGAACAGCCCTGTTCTCTGTTCTTGTGAGCAGAGCCGGCGTTTTGCAGGCTGCAAATGCAAGTGACAGGCAGGCTACCCCTAAGCAATAATATATGATTCGTTTATCACTCATCGATTTCTACTTCTTCAGGTTGTGGAAAAGTGTCTACTGCATGAACCAGACCTTCGGTCAACGGATCGCCCTCTTCATCCTTGATCAATTTTCGGCCATCGGCCAAAGAGCCAAATATGTAGTACAATCCAGGGATGATGATAACCCCGAAAATGGTGCCGAATAACATACCACCCAGGGCAGAAGCACCAATGGTACGATTACCAATAGCGCCCGCACCCGTAGCACTAATCAACGGGATCAATCCGGCAACAAAGGCAAATGAGGTCATTAAGATGGGGCGGAAACGGACTCTGGCCCCTTCAATGGCTGCGTTCAGAATCGTTTCTCCCTGCTGGCGCTTCTGAACGGCAAATTCTACGATCAGCACGGCATTTTTACCCAACAGACCAACCAGCATGATCAGTCCGATCTGGGCGTAGATGTTGTTCTCCAGCCCCATTAGCTTTAGCACCAAGAACGAACCAAATACCCCAACCGCCAGCGAGAATACCACGGCCAATGGAATGATAAAACTTTCGTACTGGGCTGCCAACACCATGTAGACAAAGGCCAGCACAATCAGGAACACATACAGCGACTCATTCCCCCGGATCGATTCGTCATAGGAAAGGCCTTCAAAAGCGATGTCGTACCCTCTTGGCAACGTCTTGGCGGAAACTTCCCGGATGGCTTGTATGGCGTCTGCCGTGGTATATCCTTTAGCCGGTAGGCCCTGAATAGCGGCCGAATTGTACAAATTGAAACGGGTAATTTCGTTGGGGCCCTGACCTTTTTTAAGGCTCATGAAGGACGAGTAGGGCACCATCTCTCCCCCATCGTTTTTGACAAAAAGCTTTAAAAGATCGGATGGAAGCCTTCTGAAGCTGGGATCGGACTGCACGTACACTTTGAAAAACTGGTTAAACTTAGTAAACCCCTGTTCGTAGGTACTGCCAATCATAATATTGAGGTTATCCATCGCTTTTCCGATCGATACGCCTTTTTGCATGGCTAAGTTATTATCGATCTCCAGTTCGTACTGGGGATAATTCGCGGCAAAAAATGTAAATAAGCCGGTAAGCTCTTTACGCTTGCCCAAATTCTCCATGAATTCCTTATTTATTTTATCAAACTCACGGTAGTCCGTATCGGTTGTTTTATCCAGTAAGCGCATCGAAAAACCGCCTGACGTACCAAATCCCGGGATGGCTGGCGGTTCAAAGAATTCGACGGTAGCCCCGAGGTTTCTCGATTTCTCCTCCAGTTCTTCCATGATTTCCTTCACGTTATGCTTGCGCTCCGACCAGGTTTTCAGGTTGATCAGACACGTACCGGCATTAGACCCCCGGCCTTCGGTCATAATCTCGTAACCGGCCAGCGACGATACCGATTCTATTCCGGGAACTTCCTCGCAAATTTTCTGAAGCCGTCGGGAAACCTCATTGGTTTTCTCCAGAGTAGAACCCGGTGGCGTCTGGATAATGGCATAGATCGTACTCTGGTCTTCGTTCGGAATAAAACCGGCCGGCAGCACTTTACTCACGTATACGGTGCCCAGACAGAACGCCACTAAAATACCGAACGTGACGACACGTCGGTTGGCAATTGCTTTCAACAGGCCCACGTATCGTCCCGTTAGTTTTTCAAACCCCCGGTTGAAACTGTCGAGCGATCGGGTCAGCAAGTTTTTCTTCCGGGGGCGCCCATGTTGATTTTTCAACAGGATGGCACACAACACAGGAGTAAGCGTTAGAGCAGTCACGGCCGAAATCACGATGGAACTGGCCATAGTAATGGAGAATTGCCGGTAGAACGTACCGACCGGACCCGACATAAAGGAGATGGGCAGGAATACCGATACCATCACTAAGGTAATGGCGATAATGGCCCCGCTAATCTCAGCAAGCACTTTTTTAACCGCACCAAAAGGCGATATATATGGGTCCTCCTCCATTTTAGTATGCACAGCTTCCACCACTACAATCGCGTTATCGACCACAATGCCAATGGCCAATACCAGGGCAAAGAGCGTAATTAAATTGATGGAGATGCCAAAAAACTGAATCACAAAAAACGCCCCAATCAGGGATACCGGAACCGCAAGAATCGGGATCAGCGTAGACCGCCAGTCACCCAGAAATATGAAAACAACAAAGGCGACCAGAAGAAACGCATCGCGTAGCGTATCAATTACCTGCTCGATCGACGCATCTAAGAAGTTGGACACATCATAGCTGATTTTATAATCCACCCCCGGCGGAAAGGACGCTTTCATTACATCGAGCTTCTTTTTTACTTCGGCAATGACATCGCTGGCATTACTGCCGTAGTTTTGCCGCAACACTATAGCGGCCGACGGATGGCCATCCAAGTTGGAATAGATATCAAAGAATTCACTGCCCAGTTCAACTCGGCCTATATCCCTTAAGTGTATGCTTTCACCGGCTGAATTGGCCCGGACAATAATACCTTCATACTCTTCCGGCTTGTCATACCTTCCCTTGTAGGTGAGCACGTATTCCAGCGACTGGGCAGCGATACCGGAGCTTTGACCGATCCGGCCTGGCCGGCCAATAATACTTTGTTCCCCGATAGCCTTCATTACTTCTTCCACGGAGACGCTATAGGCCCGCATGCGTTCAGGGTTTAGCCAAACGCGCATCGCATACCGCCGACTACCCAATATCTGCGCCCTCGCTACTCCTTTGGTCCGCTGGATTTCAGGGATCATTTTAACGGTAGCGTAGTTGAATAAAAACTTTTCGTCAATACTCTTTTCCTTCGAATAAAGGTTGACGTACATCAACATACTGGGTTGGACAGGCGAAATAATAACCCCTTCGCGTTGCACTAATTCGGGCAGGAGCGGCATAACCTGATCCACCCTTGTTTTCACCCGAATAACGGCGACATTAGGATCCGTACCCGGCTCAAAAATAATCCGGAGGGTAGCCTCGCCAGCACTGGTTGCATCGGTCGCTATATACCGCATATCCTGGACGCCGTTGATCGCCTGTTCCAGGGTAATCAGCGTGGATTTAACCAATACATCGGCACTGGCTCCGGGATAAGCAATAAATATATTGACCGTTGTAGGGGCAATATCCGGAAATTGAGAAATAGGTAACCTCGTGATCGCCAGTGTACCGACAAAGACGATCATGACCGATATGACAATCGCGAATACGGGTCTGCGTATGAATTTGCTAAACATGTCTGTTGCTGCTTCGGCGCGGGGCGGTCCGTGCCGTCCAATTTTTAGAATAGTTGACTTATTCGGCGTATAGACTTAAATGAGCGATGACAGAGTCAGGCTGAACGAATTTGGTGTGTATTTTTTCGTTTTCCCGTACCTGACGTAAGCCTTCCAGCAGGATCCTGTCCTCTTTTTTCAGACCAGCCTGAACAGCAAAAATGTGGGGCATTTCGGCGGCTATGGTGATTTCCCTTGATCGAATCACGTTGTCTTTATCCACCACAAAAACGTACTTCTTTTCCAAGACTTCGAAGGTGGCTTTCTGCGGGATAATCAGGGCATTAGGAAGCGGCAAGGTCATTCGAACATTACCGGTTTCGCCATGCCGTAACAGCCCTTTCGGGTTGGGAAACGTGGCCCGGAACGCAATATTTCCGGTTTCATTATTAAAGTCAGCTTCAATGGTCTGGACCACGCCGGGATAGGGAAACAGCTTGTTATTCGCCATCATCAGGGTTACGTTCAGCATGCCGTTTTCCTTGGTACGGGTTTTAAGATCCAGGTATTCGGCTTCCGGAACATTGAAATAGACCCACATCTTACTGTTGTCGGACAGCGTGGTCAGCAAATCACCCTCGTCGACAAGGCTTCCCTGCCGGACCTGAAAGTGATCCATCATGCCCGAAAAAGGGGCTTTAATTTTGGTGAATCCCAGATGCGTTTCGGCAAGGTCTACTTCGGCTTTTGCCTTATCTAATTTGGCATCGGACATCGCCAGTTCATTGGGAGCCACAATCTTGCTATCCGCCAGTTTTTTGGTGTTCTGGTATTCAATGTCCGCAAACTTCGCTTCAGCCTGGGCTTTGTGCAGTTCGGCTTCGTACAACTTGGGCATGATTTGAAACATGAGTTGCCCCTGGCTGATGTGCTGCCCCTCATCGACATAAATGTTCTGGATGTAGCCTCGTTGCTGCGCTCTTAATTCGATGTGGCGTATCGCATGGATTTGGCACACGTAATCTTTGATAATTGTTGTGTCCTTTTGCAATGGAATGGTAACTAAATAGTTAACCTCTTCTTCCTTTTTTTCATCTGCGTTCGTTGAACAGCCTATGTTGCCCAACAAGGCACATAAGCTAAGGAGCAGAAGCATTTTTTTGATCCAATTTGTAAGCAGCATAGCAGTATAACAAAGGGTTTTTATGTGGTTGGAATCGGATCGGTATTAGTTGGATGCAGTGTGCTGAACGATGGCTCCCTCACCGGGTGGGGTAGTGGAAACCTGCTCTAAGTAGTGAATCAGTCGAAACGCCGATGCGGCTGTCTTTCAGTTGGTTGGCTTGTTGGCAGTCCAAAAGTTGCTGCCAAACAAAAAGCTCTATCGGACTGATGGCCCTACCGGCTTCGTAGTCGTAGAGGCTCACCCGATGGGTTTGCTCCACCAGTAAAAAGCCATTAAACACTAATGAAAGTGCTAAGGCCAGTCCTAAGCCGTAAAGCAAAATCGAATCGGACGGCCGAGCGGGAAAAGTCCGGCGTTGCATAGCTTGTGTCTGTGTTTTGTTGACACAAAGCAAGCGGCAGGACATTAAAACCGTATGAGAAGGATATGAGAAGATATTAGAGACTCTACTAAGCCAGGCCGGGCAATTCAACCGTAACCGTGGTTCCTTTAGTTTCTTTGGAGGTAATTTGAAGAATACCCTGATGCAGGTCGATGATTTTCTGGGTTACGGCTAAACCAATGCCATAGCCGGGTACACCCTCTACATTGTTTCCCCGGTAAAGTGGGTTCAGAATGTGGGCTGTATCCATCTCGGCAATGCCTCGGCCCTGGTCGGTTACAGTCACAGTAATTTGTTCTTCGATGGCCTGTAGCTGCACCCAAACCGCTTCGGTGGAGTATTTACAAGCGTTATCCAACACGTTCAAAAGAGCTGTTGTCAGCAGGGTCGCGTTGCCTTTCACGGTGAACGAATCGTTTTCATTAGTCACAAACCGAAGGGTCAGACTCCGACCCGGATACTTGGCCTGCACCTGCCCGATGGCCGTGAGCAGGCAATCGTCCACCTGAACGACCGCCAGGGCAAGGGTGCCGTCGGTGACTTTGGCTAACCCCAGCAGCCCATTGGTCAGAGAAATCACTTTTTTCAGTTCCTCAACGGCTACCTCCATGCTGTCGCGCCAGTCGTCGGGATTGCGATCGTACCGGAGTGAGGTTTCTAGCGTCCCCAGCGTGTTGGTGAGGGGGGTACGGAGTTCGTGGGAGGCATGGGAAACAAAGCTGCGCTGAGACACAAACGCATCTTCCAGCCGAAACAGCATCTGGTTGAAGGTCATGGCAAGCTGGGCGATTTCGTCCCGGCGGTTGCCTTCGTGTACCCGCTTGTGTAGATGTTTCGCGGTGATCTGCTCCACTTCATCCACAATCTGGGCAATGGGCCGCAGCACCCGCCCGGAGAAATACCAGCCAGCCAGCATAATCAAGGCAAACCCCAGCAGATTGGCCAGCAGCAGGATTTGTTGCAAGGCCCCCAGTTTGGCAAGGCCGATCCGGTCGAAGCCGGAGGCAAAAATATAAAATAGTTGCCCCCGGTCGCGGTAGGGGATCATGATGGACTCTAAATGACCGCTCTTGAATGCAAACAGGGAGTCAGCATAGGTGGTTAGCAGCGGAATTTTTTCTTTGTAATAGTCTGATTCTTTCAGGGTTCGGTTGGTAAAAACCAAATGGCGCTGGCCGTCGTAAATGCTGATTTGCTCCTCCACGATGGTGAGTAAATCGGTACGCACCATATTCTTAAAAAAGTCATCGTACAGATGCCGCCGGGAGATAAGCACCCGACCGGCCACGCGGGCTTTGCCTTCCAGGTTACTGTAAAACTCCTCCTGCCGGTACAGCGAATAGAAATACCACACCAATAGCGACAGTGTGACCTGAATGGCCATCGCCAGCAGGGTAAAAATGAGGGTTAGTCGATTTCGGATGAGCATGAATGTGTTTTTAACTCTCACGGAGAACATACCCCATACCCACAATCGTATGCAACAGCTTGGGCGAAAAACCTTTATCGATCTTCTTTCGCAAGTAACTGATATACACGTCGATCACGTTGGTGCCGGTGTCGAAATTCAGGCTCCAGACCCGTTCGCTGATGTCCACCCGTGAAATGGTTTTTCCTTTGTTGATCATCAGGTATTCCAGCAGGGCGTATTCGCGGGTCGTCAGGTCGATGCGTTCGCCAGCCCGCGTCACGGTCTTGTTGTCTAAGTTCAGTTCCAGATCGGCCAATTGCAGCACTTGTTTCTGCTTGACACCACTCCGGCGCGTCAAGGCCCGCAGCCGCAACAGCAACTCCTGAAACTCAAAGGGTTTGGCTAAGTAATCGTCGGCCCCGGCGTTGAATCCATCCGATTTGTCGGCCAGGCTATCTAATGCGGTCAGCATCAGCACCGGCACATTCTCGTTGTCTGCCCGGATCAGCCGACACAATTCAAAGCCGTTGATATGGGGTAGATTGATATCCAAGATGATAATGTCATAGCTATTCCGGCGGAACAGGGATAGACCCGTACGGCCATCGTAAGCGATTTCGACTTCGTAGCCTTCGGCTGACATCCCTTTGCGAATAAAGGAAGCCAACCGCTCTTCGTCTTCAACTAAAAGTATTTTCATCAAAAAGAGATCAGTTGAATAATGCTTTACCTACGGATCTGGGCAAGTACGACCAGCAATACGATCATATACGGGTTGACCCGCAAGACAAAGATAGGCAGGATCATCGTTCGGGCGGGGTATATGGCCCGCCACAAAGTCGCCAGACTGTTGATGGTTAAGGTGACAATAACCATATTTTGCTCATGATTGCTGAATGTAAAATGACTAATCTCAGCGGCGAACTGCCCGTTTTTACAATTTTGTCCAGCCATTCAGGAGGCTAAGACATCGATGAAGCCGGTAACCTTATCTACCTGACTGGGGCAACCACTGCGTCCATCGGGCTTGCAACAGTACACTGGAGATTTTTCTCAGACAGCCATCGGGGAGGTGTAAAAATAAGATTCTTGTCGAGTAGGGGTCTGATAATTCAAGCTTGAATGTTTCCGCCGACGATTATACCGCAGCGGCGGACCGTCAGCCCTCGATGTACTCGAACGTGGCCACCCGGCCCGCGGCCCGCGTCTGAAAATCAACATGGTTCACCAGCTCACTTTTGAACGGCTTAAAAAAGCTCTCGGCCACCGCGTTATCCCAACAATTACCTTTGCGACTGCAGCGGCAGCCCGGTCATACTCTGCACGACAGGTAAGCCCTTCAACTGATCCCGGAATTCAGGGCAAGCATACGGCACCCCGCGATCCGAGTGAACTAGCAGTTTGCCCTCTGGTGATTCGGCTCGAATCGATACCGAGTTCATGGGCGGCTTCCTGCACGGAACCTTTCGCGTGAGACAACTCGACGGCCATCCCTTTGAATGCTTCGTCAAAGACACGTCTTTTTTTCATGGCTAACTTCAGGTTTGCCC
>JAJAYX010000854.1 GCA_026785985.1 Rudanella sp.
CCGTGCTCACCCTGATCAGTGCCGCATTAGCCTGGCGCGGTTTTCATAAACCAACGTTAGTGACAGTTAACTAAGTGCCTGTTCAACTACATCCTGAAGGCCAGCGAGAATTTCATTTTGAGTTCGTCTTCAACCGGCATCATCATTAGGGTCGGTTTTTCGACCTTGAAATCAGTCAGTTTGAGGTCGAAATTGCCTTCGTAAATGGCCATACCCCCGGCCATTTTCCGGGTAATGGGCACAGTAACAGATCGGGTTACCCCATGAAAAGCCAGGTTGCCTGTCACCGTTAATTTGCCAGCCCCATCGTCCTGCACTTGTTGGCTCGAAAAGGTCACATTAGGGTATTTGATCCCTTCCATCGACTCGATAGCGTGTGAATCACGGTTGGCATTCTGACTATCGAACGAAGCTACTTTGGCCACTACAGCCACCGTGTCCACTTTTTTGGTTTCGTCGTCGAAAACGATAGCTGCCGTTACATCGCGGCTGACACCCTCCCAACTATGCATGGGGTGCCGCAAGGCATAGGTAACGGTAGAGGCTTTTTTGTCGGCCATCAGTTTTCGTTTGGCCGACGGAGCCACGAAACTAAACAGCATAAAAAGTCCGGTCAGCAGGAACAGTGTCCTGCCGGAAAAAGTAGTTTGGTTCATGATTGTAAGGGGTTTGTGATGGGTGTACCTAAAATTTGATCGCAATGATCGACGCAGCAAAAGCACCGAATGTGGTGTAGGCAGCGGCCCGGTGATACGGTTTAAGCGAGTAATCGTCTTGTATGGCACGAGCCAGAATATTCGTCGCCACCATACCAGCCATATGCACCACGGCCAGGTATTTATGAATTTTGATCGAACTCAGACCCCGGCGTTCGCTCACCATTTTGGGCGGTGCCGTCAGCGAAAGCAAAGCCGTTGTGGTATAGACAATGTTGATGCCGGTGGCCAGCATCTCGTGCTTGTTTTTGATGCGCCGATAATCTTCGCCCGTCGCATTATACAGCTTTGACCCGACAATGCCCTGCGCCACAAAGCCAGCCAACGTAACAAAGCCCAGAATCTGGTGTGTTCTGAGCATTGTCCGCCGAACTTTTAGCTCTTTAATACGACCTTCTGATGTTAACGGAGCCACATTCATGACACGCAGTAAGCCTTTTGGTCCCCAAAAAGCCCGTTGCGTAAAGATCATGTGTTTGGGCAACAAAGGCGCGGCCTCGGTTGAATCGGTTAAGCCCGCCAGCAGGTCATCGGCACCCGTGGATGTGGTATTAGCCGGAATCGAATCACGCCGAACGGCTGTGGAGTCCTGTGCACGAACGGCAGTGATCAACCAGAGGCTGCACACTATCCAGCAGAAAAATTTCTTCATTGAATAAAAATAGTGGGGCTGAGCATTTTTTATACCCAACCCCGATTTTCAGGAGATGGTAAGCGTGTTACCAGACTGGCTAATCGCGTGTAAACAGTCAGTCCGTTTTTGCCTTCTGAGTTCAGTCCTTTCCCCGCCAACTCGTATTTGGCTTCTTGCTCCCTGGGCCATTTTTCAGGCTGTGACCCGCAGGTTGTTACCTGTCAACGCCGTTTTAAAGACACCAACCGCTTTGGTTGGCGGACCTTTTTTCACCGTGCCATCGAGGTTGAACTGGCCCTGATGCACATTGCATTCGAAATCATTTGTCGCTTTTCGATATTGCAATTGCCCGCTCTGATGCGTACAGACGTTGGTGAGGGCTACCAGGGTGTCTTTGGTATTGGCCACGACAATTTCGCCGACCTGCACAAACTCACCTTCGGTTTTCAGCCTGGAATAATTCGTATTTGTCAGATCGAGGGTGAAGTCGATCACTCCTTTCGATTTATCGATGTTGCCAGTGAGACCGGTGCTCGTGCCCGATCCCGGTGTGGGCGTTGGCGTTAAGGGAGCCGGATCGTCAGCTTTAGAGCATGAGGTAAGGGTTCCCATGCAGTAAAGAGCCATCAGGGCACTGGTACTAAGGCCAAGATTTCGCAAAAATTCGGCACGATTAACTACGGTTGGAGCTGTTTTTAGGGATTCGGATTGCATAAAAAAGACTGGTTTTTAAGTGGTAAGAACAAACTGGTAAACGATCAATAAAGGATTCTGGTGTTTAGAGGGGCTTCATAGTCGATATTTCAACGACAAAAACGCGCCCGTACTGAGCAGGTTAGTTTTAAAAAATCCGACTCCTTTCAACGGTGTTTTCACAAAGGGTTCTACCTGCCAGGCAAACCGCCGACCAATGGGCCGTTCGTACCCCATCGATAGGTTCAGATGGCTGAAATTATAGCGACCTGTGTTGGTTGCCCACGACTTGACTTTAATCCATGGATTCTGAGGATTTTCATAAACGTAATCATACTGCTCCTTCTGCATGATGTACGTTGTTACACCACTGCTTACGAACCAACGAGCAGGCAAGCGCTCCTTTCCCATCGGACGAACAGCCAGATCGTAGCGCAGGTTAATTGGAATGTCGAGCATGTCGCAAATGGCCTCAACGCCAATGGGTTTCACCGTCCATTTCCAGTTGGCAGGCCAGGCATACTGGTCGGGTGTAGCGGTATAAATCTTCTTGCTTTGTAC
>JAJAYX010000855.1 GCA_026785985.1 Rudanella sp.
CCCGGGCGGCCCGTTTTTGACTTTTCCACACTTAGACTGTGAAACAAATTGGCATAACAGGCGGCATTGGCTCGGGGAAGAGCATGGTTTGCCAGGTGTTTCAAACACTTGATGTACCTATTTATGTGGCCGACGACCGGGCCAAATGGCTCACTGATCACGACCCCATTCTGAAAGCCGACATCACCCGTTTGCTGGGACCCGATGCCTATACCATACAGGGGAAATATAACCGTCCCTGGGTGGCGAGTCAGGTTTTTCAGAACCCGGATTTGTTGCAGCAACTCAACCGCCTGGTGCATCCCCGCGTGATGGCCGACACGCTAAGTTGGGTCGATCAACACCGATCATCTCCCTACGTGATTAAGGAGGCAGCCCTGATGCGGGCCGCCGGAGACCACAACACACTCGACAAAGTGGTGGTGGTGCAGGCCCCCACTCAACTGCGGGTTAAGCGGGTTCGTCAACGCGATCCGCACCGCTCCGATGCTGAGATTCAGGCTATTATTGCCAACCAGATGAGCGATGCCGAGCGCGCTGAAATTGCTGATTATGTGTTGATTAACGACGAAGCTACCTTGCTGCTGCCACAAATTTTGGCGCTGCACAACAATTTTTCAACGCTATGAACCCTACTTCACTTTCACAATCTCCCCATAATAATTCATGTAGACGGTGTAGTCGGTGGCTTTTTTTGTAGTTGGCTCCATCAGGCGCAGCGTTAAGGTGATGTATTTTTGGCCGTTGAACGTTGGCTTGTACGTGGCCCGCTGAAGGATCGACTGCTGAATGGTTTCGTCGTTTTTGGTAAAAAGCGTTAGGTCGTCTTTCACCAGCGTGTGCTTAAACAACTGACTGCCAGATTTTTTGGTGGCCAGAACCTCCACCGAATTATTAAAATAGCAGCCATCCGAAGTCGGCAGGGTGCTGGCATCCTGCGCCAGCGTCAGGCTGACTTTTATGTTTTTAGCTGATTCCTGATACACGTCTGCCTTGCCGAGTTTGCTACTTTCCACCACCGACTTACAATTCTGTGGTTTGGCATTCGTGGCTACTGAGTCGGAGGCTACGGCGGTTGTTGATTGGGTGGCGGCTGTGTTTTTCCCACTTTTTTCTGAGCCGCCACAGGCCAGTAAGGAAGCTACGAGAGCCAGGATAGAAACTATTTTTTTCATCTGGGAAGAAATTTGTCAAAACGTTTACAAGTACTAAAATTCTTTTCCGCAGTGCGGGCAGCGGTGGGGGGTGGGTGCTTTCTGGTTCCGAAGGTGCTCCAGGAAACCCGATGTCAGAATACCCGTGGGCAGTGCAAAGGCCATAATTCCCATCATGGCCGTCATGCCGCCGAGCAACTTGCCGAGGGGCGTAATGGGGTGAATATCACCGTATCCCACTGTGGCCATTGCGTTCACGCCCCACCACATAGTTGCCGGAATGCTCGAAAAGATTTTGGGTTGCGCCGGATGCTCCACATAGAACATAACGCTCGATACAACAATCAGCATAAACAAAATGAACACCATGCTCAACACAATTTCCTCTTTTCGGTCGGCCACCACATGCTGAATGAGCCGCACGGCATGAGAATACCGGCTGATTCGGAACAGACGGAAAATGCGGAACAGCCGCAGGATTCGGACAGTGGCGAGATCGGTTGCGAAGAGGGTAAAATAGAACGGAAAAATCGCCAGAAGGTCGATAATAGCTGAGGTCGAAAGCATATACCGGAGCCGCCCCCAAACCGGATGCCGGTATTTTTCGTTTTCGACCACGGCCCACACCCGAAGGGCATATTCGACGGTGAAAAACATGACCGAAAATACTTCAAAATCTATAAACAAACGCTCATAACGCTGATTATACGATTCTACGGTGTGCAGAATAATGGCGATGGCGTTGAGCGTAATGATCGTGATCAACACCGCATTGAACACCAGGCTTGCCCCCCGGCGTTTCCCCGCCGAGGTTTCCATAATACGGTAAACCGCCCGCCGAAGTCGCGGTGGTGGGGTTTGAGAAGGGTTTGATTTCGGGTTGGAACGGGGGAGATTGACCATGACAAAAAGGTAAGCAACACCGTAAACATACGAAAAGGTACTCAGCCTTCCGAACATCCGCCAGTATGTCGGTTGCCGTCCTTCGTCTATGCCCACGAAAGGACTGTGGTGTTTTGACACTCCTTTCCGTACTTTTGCGAATCTATGGCAATTCCATCTGCATTCGCTTCTTTCCGGTCAACGGTTCTTGCCGTTTCGCTCACTTTTATTTCGTTTTTTAGCCGGGCGCAGGCTCCTGCACTGCCGCCCTCGTTTTTGACACCAACACCCCGCGCCAGTCAGTGGGCTGATTCTGTGTTCACTACACTCACACCCGACGAACGCATTGCCCAGCTCATCATGGTAGCGGGGTACTCGAACCGAAACCGGGCTTACGAAGATTCGCTCTGCAACCTTGTCCGTACCTACCGGCTCGGCGGGGTTGTGATGTTTCAGGGTGGCCCCATTCGCCACGCCAAATTGGTGAATCGGCTTCAGGCTCTGTCGGCGGTGCCGCTGCTGATGGCCATAGACGGGGAGTGGGGCCTCGGAATGCGGTTGGATAGCACCGTGCGGTTTCCCTACCAAATGACGCTTGGCGGCATGGTGGGGCAGGACGACCTGATTTACCAGATGGGGGCCGACATGGCCCGGCAGTGCCGCCGGATTGGTATTCATGTCAACTTTGCGCCGGTTGTCGATGTGAACAACAACCCCAACAATCCGGTCATTAACTTCCGCTCGTTTGGCGAAGACAAGTTTTCCGTGACCCGAAAAGGGCTGGCCTATATGCGCGGCATGCAGGACAATCAACTGATTACCAGCATTAAACACTTTCCCGGTCACGGCGATACGGGCGTGGATTCGCATTACGACCTGCCTGTTATTGCCAAAACCCGGCAGCAGTTAGACAGCCTGGAATTGTACCCATTCGTGAAATTAATTAATGCCGGGGCCGCCGGGGTGATGGTATCGCACCTCAGTATTCCCGCCCTCGATTCGGCCAAAAATTTTCCGGCTACACTCTCGCCCCAAATTTTGACAACGGTGCTGCGCGACGAACTTCATTTTCAGGGCCTGACTTTTTCGGATGCCATGAATATGAAAGGTCTGACCAAGTTTTACCCGTCGGGCGTGTCAGACCGGATGGCTATAGAAGCCGGTATGGATGTGCTGGAATTTACGGAAGATGTGCCCCGCGCCATTGCCGAAATCAGGCAGGCCATTGCCGACGGACGCATTACGCAGGCCAGCATCAACAACCGTTGCATGAAGGTTCTGCGGGCCAAAGCCTGGGTTGGCCTGGATCAATATAAGCCGGTGGTGCTGGATAATCTGGTCAGCGACCTCAACCAGCCTCAGTCTGAATTGCTCAACCGGAAGCTGTATGAAGGCTCGATCACGGTGGTGAAAAACGATGCGAACCTGCTGCCGATTCGCGCGTTGGATTCGTTGCGGATTGCGTCGGTATCTCTTGAATCACAGGCTATTACCCCTTTTCAGCAAATGCTGGGCAATTACACGCAAGTCGATCATTTCAACCTCACCTCGGCCTCCCCCGACTCGACTATTGCACGGGTTCGGGAAGCGTTGAAGAACTATAACCTTGTGTTGGTGGGCGTTCACCTGAATAACATCCGGCCCGGCGTTCGCTACGGGATGCAGGCGAAGACGGCCGCTCTGGTTAATGAGTTGGCGGCCACCAACAAGGCGGTGGTGTCGGTGTTTGGCAATGCCTATGTACTGGACAAACTGCCCGGTATCGAGAAGGCCCGTGCCATTGTGATGCTCTACCAACTCACCAACCTGACCGAAGAACTCTCGGCCCAACTGATTTTTGGAGCCATTGGAGCCACCGGGAAACTGCCCGTCACGGTAAACAAAATGTTTGCCTATGGAACGGGCCTAAACACGCCCTCGCTGGGTCGCCTGAAATACACGATTCCCGAAGAGGTTGGATTGTCGTCGCGGTATCTGACCCAGCAAGTCGATTCGGTGGTGAACGTGGGCTTGCGGGCAAAGGCGTTTCCCGGTTGTGTGGTGCAATTGGCGAAAGATGGCAAGGTGATTTTCCGCAAGGCCTACGGTACCGTTACGTTTGATGGCTCGCCGGGACGGTCCGACGCTTCGGTTCAGCCCCGCCCGGTGCAGTTGAACGACCTGTATGATATGGCCTCCGTCACCAAAATCAGTACCTCGACCCCCGCCCTGATGCGCTTGGTTGACCTCGGTATGTTCAACGTCGATGCTACGATGAGCGCGTATTTACCTGATTACAAACGGTCTAATAAAGCCAACATCATCTGGCGCGACGTACTGACGCATCAGGCCCGCCTGAAAGCCTGGATTCCGTTCTGGCGCGAAACAAAAGAGGGCGACTCCAATAATCCGAATTCACCCTTCAAGCCCAGAACGTTCAGCACGACCCGCTCGAAACGATACCCAATTGAGGTGATGGACGATCTGTTTCTAAACCGTTCCTATCCCAACAGGATTTTTAGGGAAATCAGAGATTCTCCTCTGAACGACAAAAAGGAATACGTGTACAGCGATCTGTCGTTTTATCTCTACCCCCAAATTGTGAAGCGACTGACGGGCGAAGACTTTGAAGAGTTTCTGAAAAAGACATTCTACCGTCCGCTGGGCGCCACCTCGCTCACCTACCGCCCCCGCCTGAGTAACCCCCTGAGTCGGATTGTCCCTACTGAATATGACTCGCTGTTCCGTAAAACCCTGATTTGGGGTCGTGTTCACGACGAAGGCGGGGCCATGCTCGACGGTTTGTCGGGACACGCGGGTTTGTTTGGCTCGGCCAACGACCTGATGAAACTGATGGAGATGTACCGGCAACGGGGCCGTTACGGCGGCAAACAATACCTGAGTCCGGCGGTGCTGACGGAGTTTACGCGCTACCAGTTTCCAGAACTTGGCAACCGGCGCGGGCTTGGTTTCGAGAAACCGGCCTACAAATTCAACGGCAACGCGCCCCGGTCGGCCAGCCCGTCGAGTTTTGGGCATTCGGGTTTCACGGGCACCTTCACCTGGGTTGACCCGGTCTATAACCTCAGCTACGTGTTCCTCTCAAACCGCGTTTATCCGACCCGCGAGAACAACAAAATCAGCGAGTTGAACATCCGCACCAACGTCATGGAAGCGATGTATAAAGCGATGAAGCGGGGAATTTAACCTAAATGCAACAAGACCCGGCCGAGGCCGGTTTTTTTGCATTTACTCAACGGTAAACCCCCGCTACGATTACACAGGCCAGAAAAAACGTGGCAACATTGATTTGCCAGTGGCTATCGGTGACAAAAAACGACCAAAGTAGCCCGGCGGCCAGGAATCCGTTGTAAAGCCCCTGGTTGGCGGCCATTCCTTTGGTTGGCAAGTTAGCATTCACAGTATCCATTTCACCGTACTCCACAGCAAATACCCATTAAGGGCAATGATAATACCCGCTACCAGCCAGGCCGTTACCGTAACCCAGCGGGGATTCACGAACTGCCCCATCTTGAGCCGGTCGCTGGTGAACCGCACGAGTGGTACCACCGCAAAACTCAGTTGCAGCGACAAAATCACCTGGCTCAAAACGAGCAACTCGGCAGTGCCGCGCTCACCATATAAAATGGCTACGATCATGGCGGGTACAATTGCCACCAGGCGGGTCACGAGCCGCCGTACCCAGGGTTTGAGTTTCAGGTTCAGAAATCCTTCCATCACAATTTGCCCGGCAATAGTGCCGGTGAGCGTTGAGTTTTGGCCGGAAGCCAGCAGGGCTATGCCAAACACAATGCTGGCCGCCGTGGCCCCAAGCAGCGGGTCGAGCAGTTTGTAGGCATCGTTGATGTCGGCCACCTGCTGGTTGCCCGAAAAGTGGAACGTGGCCGCAGCCAGAATCAGAATAGCCGCGTTGATGAAAAATGCCAGCATGAGCGAGGCCGTAGAGTCGATGGTGGCAAACTTTATGGCCTGGGTACGACCGGCATCGGTTCGGGCAAAGTTGCGGGTTTGCACAATGCTGGAGTGCAGATAGAGGTTGTGCGGCATCACGGTGGCCCCCAGAATGCCAATGGCCACGTAGAGCATTCCCGGCGTGGTAATTACCTCGGTGCGCGGCACCAGTCCACCCATCAACGCTCGCAAATCGGGTTGGGCCAGCAACATTTCGTAACCAAAACAAAGCAAAATAATCAGGATCAATGCCCCCACAATGCTCTCGATCAACCGAAACCCTTTTTGTTGCAGGAACAACAGCAGAAAAACATCCAGCACCGTAAAGGCCACGCCAACCGGCAGGGGCAAACCAAACAGCAGGTTGAGGGCGATGGCCGAGCCGATTACTTCGGCCAGATCGGTGGCGGCAATGGCAATTTCGGCCAAAGCCCACAGCAGCAGCGAAACGGGGCGGGAATAACTATCGCGGCAGGCCTGAGCCAAATCGCGGCCAGTGGCAATGCCAAGCTTCAGCGAGAGGTGTTGCAACAGTATGGCGAACAGATTCGAAATAAGAATCACCGAGAGCAGTTTATAGCCAAACTGAGAACCACCCGCAATGGCGGTGGCCCAGTTGCCGGGGTCCATATAGCCCACAGCCACCAGCAACCCCGGTCCGGTATAGGCTGCAAGCGTTCGCCAGAAACCAGCGTTGTGTGGAATTCTAATGGTGCTGTGCGACTCTGGCAATGAGTCAGTCATGTTTGGTTGTCGCCAGGCTTTCATGGAATCGTATCAGTGGTGTACGGTCATTTCTTAAAAATTTATGGTAAGTATAGGATAAAAATTTAGACTTGCCTAAATTTTTTGTTCATTACAATTAAAAACTACTTTTGCGGTAAGAATGTTCAGTTCCATATGCTGAATTTCTAGCCTTGCTCATGCATTCATTCACCGAAGAAAATTACCTCAAGACCATTTATGCCCTTGCCATTCGGCAGGAGGGTGAGGTGACTACCAATGCGTTAGCAGAAATGACGGCCACTAAAGCAGCGTCGGTAACAGACATGCTGCGTAAGCTCGCCGACAAACAACTAATTCATTATCGAAAATACCAGGGTGTGAGGCTGACTGAAGAAGGGGAGCGACTGGCTCTTAAGATTATTCGGCGGCACCGATTATGGGAAGTATTTCTGGTTGAAAAACTGGGTTTCGGCTGGGACGAAGTACACGATATGGCCGAAGAACTGGAACACATCCGCTCCGATGAACTCGTGGAACGCCTGGATCAGTATTTGGGCCACCCCCAATTTGACCCGCACGGCGACCCCATTCCCACGCCCGCCGGCACCATGCCCTCCACGGGTTATCAAAAACTGTCGGAGGTAGCTGCCGGGGAAGAGGTGTGTATTATGGGAGTGATGGAGCACTCGCCCGAATTTCTGCAACACCTCGCCCGCATTGGCCTCACGCTGGGGTGTTCCCTTACCTTAAGAGAAATTAACGCCTTCGACAAATCATTATTGGTGCAGATTCAACCCGAAAGCGCGTTGTTTGTAAGTCACGATGTCGCGAAGAATTTGTTAGTGGCGTAAAAAAAATTCATGAAACTACTAGACTGGTATATTTTAAAGCGATTCCTGCAAACCTACGTTTTCGTGGTGGCCGTGATCGTGTTGGTGGTAGTCATGATCGACTACACCGAAAAGATTGAGGATTTCAGAAAGCACAACGCCCCCACCAACGCGATTCTGTTTGAGTATTACCTCAACTTTATCCCCTACTGGGCCAACTACATCAGCCCGCTGATGGTGTTCATCGCCACCGTATTTCTGACCTCGCGACTGGCGGCCCGCACCGAAATTATTGCCATTCTGAGCAGTGGAGTTAGTTTTATGCGGTTTTTACTGCCTTATGGCGTGGGTGCGCTGATTCTGGCCGCGTTCACTTACTTCATGGTGAACTTCATTATTCCCAGGGCCAACAAAACCCGCATTGCCTTCGAACTGAAATACACCAAGGATGCCTACACATACAACGGACGTAATGTGCATTTGAAGATTGCGCCCGACGTGTATGCCTACCTTGAAAGCTATAACAACCTGACCCGGATTGGCTATAAGTTCACCCTGGAGCGCATGAAAGGCAACGAACTCCAGCAAAAACTCTCCGCCGACCGCATCGAGTGGGACAGTACCCGGCGTAAATGGGCTATTCATGATTTCAAAATTCGGACTATCAATGGGCAGAAGGAAACGCTAGTACCCGGCACCCGTGCTGACACCACGCTGAACATGAAACCGTCTGATTTTGAAAGTGATTTTAACCTGTTCGAGACGTTTACGCTGCCCGAACTGAAGAACTATATTGCTCTGCTCAAAAGTCGGGGAGCCGATGGGGTAGAGGTGTATCTGCTCGAAAAGTACTCCCGTGATACCCGGCCGTTTGCCATCGTGATTCTCACCGTGATTGGGGTGATCGTGTCGGCCCGGAAGAGCAGGCGAGGGGTAGGGTGGCAAGTAGCCCTGGGCTTTTTTCTGGCGTTTACCTACCTGCTTTTCTTTATGCTGGGTAAAGGCATTGCCGAGTCGGGCAACCTGAATCCACTATTGGCTGTCTGGATGCCCAATATTCTCTTCGCCGGTATCGGCGTGTTGTTGTATCACACTATTCCGCGATGACCCGCGACTACCTCCACCTTCACTTTATTGTCCTGATCTGGGGCTTCACGGCCATTTTGGGTAAGTTGCTCGAACCGCTATCACCCTTATCGGTGGTGTTATTCCGTACCTTTCTGGCCGTTTTGGGCATGGGGGCCGTGCTTTGGTATCAACACCGAAACGGCGAGCCGGTTGCCCCGGTATCATCGCGGGATCGCTGGCGGCTCTTGGGCGTTGGTGCCCTAATTGCCGAGCATTGGATGGCGTTTTTTGCTGCTGCCCGCCTGGCCAATGTGTCGGTTTGCCTGGCGGGAATGGCCACGAGTTCGCTGTGGGCGAGCGTGTTGGAACCGCTGCTTCTGCGTCGGCGGGTGCGCACGATCGAGGTTGTTTTGGGCGCGGTGGTAATGGCCGGGTTATACCTGATTTTCCGGTTTGAGTTCGATAAGTTTGTGGGCTTGTTGGTGGCCGTGTTTTCGGCCATGCTGGCGGCCCTGTTCACCATTATCAACAGTCAGTTTACGCACCGCTACGAAGCACTGGTGATTTCGACCCACGAAATGGCTGGTGCTTTTCTGACTTCAATACCCGTGGTAGGTCTATACATGGCCTTTTTTGCCTGGCCCGACGAAGTTTTCTGGCCTGTTTCGATGGGGCAATGGGGCTGGCTTCTGGTGTTGGCCTGGGTTTGCACAGTCTATGCCTACACGGCAGGAGTTCGGCTGTTGCGTAAGTTTTCGGCGTATCTGGCCATATTAACCGTAAATTTGGAGCCAGTTTATGGCATTATTCTGGCTGTTCTTTTTTTTGGAGACACCGAACGCATGACTACCGGATTTTACCTTGGCACACTGGTTATTCTGATCGCCGTGATCGGGTTTCCATTTTTTGATAGCAATGAAAAATGCTGAATGAGTGCGGATTGACGAGGTTAGTGACTACTTCTTGAGGTCATTCTCCATTATTCATTCTCCATTCTTCATTTCCCGTATGAAACCACCCCTCATTCAAACAGCTTCGCAACTGGCAGGATTTGGCTTTTTTCTGGCCGTTTTCATACCCCTGTTCGTGTTGTCTTTTTTTAATCACCCTTCAGCGGCTGATGATTATTGTTTTGCCGACACCGCCGTGCGCGAGGGATTTTGGCAGGCTCAAAAATTCTACTACGATTACTGGACAGGCCGCTACTTTTCGAACTTCCTGGTGCATGGTAACCCCCTCGTATGGGGCTGGTACGATGGTTTTCGGCTGATTCCGGCCCTCGCCATGACGGGCCTGCTGGCTTCCATTCATGCCCTGGTAAGCGAACTGTTGCGCGGACAAAAACACGTCACAGTTTGGCTGGTAACGGCTCTACTGTTTTTCACGATGATGGTGGCCCAGCAAAGCACCGTCGAAGCGTTTTTCTGGATAGCCGCCGTGGCCTCCTACACCGTTCCAACGGCCTTCACGTTTTATTTGCTGGCCGTCCTGATTCGCTGGTATCGCTTGCCATCGGGGGAGGGGCTACTGCGCCCGCTCACGGTGGTCTGGGCTTCGTTCCTGGCGTTTGCCATTGTTGGCTCCGGCGAAACCAACCTGATTTTGATAGTGCTATTGTTGTTGACAATGGCGGGTTATCGACTGCTGTTCCAACGGATTTTCGATCCTTTTCTGGTGGGGATGGTGCTGGTGTCGCTGGTGTCGGGCTGGCTATTGTTTCGGGCACCGGGCAATGCCATTCGTATGGGTGGCAACCCTCACAGTGGCGATGTGGTGGCCTCGTTCTCCGGGTCGGCCCTATGGCTCGTGAAATCCCTGGTGACCCTGCTTTTGAAGACTCCCCTTCTACCCCTATCGTTGCTGTTTGTGGGGTTGGCCCTGCGGCTGATTCGGGTGGGTAGCCCCGTCCGCCATCTGTTTCAGGTGCCAGTCTGGGTGGTGTTGCTGGCTTATGTTGGCTTGTTGGCGGCCATGATTTTCCCGTCTTATTATGGGATTGGGTTACCCCCCGCTTTTCGAACCATGAACATATTCTTCGACTTTGCCATTCTGGGTTGGCTCTACACGTTGACTGTGAGCATCAATGCCCTGGTGCGAGCCGGTAAACTCCAGTCTGATCGGTTTGCCGTACCTGCCTGGGCACCCGTTTTGACTGGCATCTGGATGGTGGCGAGTTTGATCTTAAGCCGCCCCATTCGATTGGTTTATAATGACTTATGGCGGGGTCATGCGTCAACTTATAACCGTGAGATGAACGCCCGTCGCGATCAGCTTAACCAAACTGGGGAAGTGGTACAGGTCGCACCAATCAGCGTATATCCGCCCAGTTTATTTGTGGAAGACATCAACGCCAACCCCGAACACCTCTGGAACCGCTGTCAGGCGGGGTATTACAAACATAAAACCGTAAAAATGAGTGATGAACGATGAGTGATCTTCGCGTCAGCAAATTCATCACTCATCGTTCATCACTCATCATTCATAAATGACCTGCATCATCATTCCCTGTTATAACGAAGCCAACCGGTTGCCCGTTGTGGCTTTTGAAGCCTATTGGCAACAGCATCCTGACGTGCGGTTTTGCTTTGTGGATGATGGCAGCACCGACCAGACCCGTGCTTTGCTGGAACAGTTGCAAGCCGCTTACCCTGAACAGGTTGAGGTTTTTATTTTACCTAAAAATCAGGGTAAAGCCGGGGCCGTTCGGGCGGGGATGCTGCGTGTTGCCCAGGCGGCACAAGCCGATTTTGTGGGGTTTCTAGACGCGGATCTGGCTACTCCGCTGTCGGCCATTCAGGATTTGGAAGTGCGACTTTCGGCGCAACCCTCGCTGGATTTGGTGATGGGGTCGCGCATCAAATTTTTAGGCACCGACATTCAACGGAACCCCTTTCGGCACTACGCCGGCCGGGTGATTGCCACACTCATCAGCACCATTCTGAAGCTTGGCGTTTATGACACCCAATGCGGAGCCAAACTGTTCCGGCGCGGGGTGGTTGCCAGCCTCTTTGCCGACCCGTTCCTGAGTCCGTGGCTGTTTGATGTGGAGGTGCTGGCCCGGCTCATTCGCCAGCATGGGCGGGCAGATTTTCAAAACCATGTTTCCGAAATGCCCCTCCGGCAATGGATCGAAATGGACGATTCCCGTATCCAGTTATCGTATTATTTCAAACTGTGGTACGAGTTGTACCGGATTAGCCGGGCGTATAAATAAGAGTTATGACCAAACTACTGAACAGTCCGGCTGTCCTGCTTACCCTGCTGATTGCCCCGATAGCCGTTTTTTTTGTTTATTTCTTCTGGCTTCGGTACGATATTCCGTGGTTTGATGAATACGAAAACATTCCCTATTTTTTGCAGCGATTTCTGAATGCCAACTCGTTTGACGAGCGGCTCGATGCGCTGCTGAAACCCAATAACGAACACCGGGTTCTCTATGCCCGGCTGGTGGTTTATGGGCAATACCTGCTCACGGGGGGTATTTCGTTTCAGGGTCTCATGCTCTGGGGAAACCTGGGCCTCGTAGTTATATTCTGCCTTCTCTATAAAAGCACCCAATCCGTTCACCGACCCGTCGGACCGCCCCCCGCGTTTTTCTTCCTCCCCGTCTCCCTCATTCTTTTAAACGCTCAAAACTACCTGCGCACCTGCACGGCCATCTATACCCTTCAGTATCTGGCCATTATCATGCTGGTGATGGTCACTTTTTTCGTGTTGGCCCTCAACCGGCTGGGGCCGTTTGTGGGAGCTTTGGGGCTGGGTACCCTGGCCACGTTCAGCATGGGAAACGGTATTTTGCTGTGGCCTGCCGGGGCGGTCATGCTGGTTATGCGCCGACGGTGGCTTTGGCTGGGTGTCTGGGTGGTGTTCGGGGCGGTTAGTGTCTGGCTTTATTTTAGAAATTATCCCGTTCAGCAGGGCAACTCCGAGGGGTTTGCGTATGTGCTGCAACACCCTCTGCAAACCCTGGCAGGTTTCTTTATTTTTGCCGGTAGTCTGTTCGATTTTTTTCCCACCTGGACCGTAGAAAAGCGGGCCGTGTTGCCGTTGCTGGCGGGTGTGGTGGTGGTGGGTGTGCTGGCCTGGTGGCTGGCGCAGGTGGTGTTTCGGCGGGCTGCAAACCACGGGGTCGCCAGCCGCTGGGTCGCCAGCCGGTCGCATTTCGAGACATTCCTGACGGGAGTGGCCCTATTCCTGCTGGCCAACATGGCTCTGATTGCCGTGTTCCGCATCCGGTTCTACTTCGGGATGGTGTTGCACAGTTCCTACCGAACCTACGCGCTGGTGCTTTGGGCGGTGGGCTACCTGGCTTTCCTGAGTTTACAGAAACCCCAAACCGACACTCCGACGGGGGCTTTAGATCGTCGGCCACAGTGGGTGATGGGGTTGTGGGTGCTGTTTTTGGCCATCAACCTGCTTACTTATTTTACGTATGTCCCGGAAGCCATTCAACGCCGGAAACACATGCAGGGCCTAACCTTTAATCAGCAACACAACCAGATTGGCCTGGGCGGAACCCGCAACTCGGCACTGGCCCGCTGGATTGTCGAACTCGATAGCACCATGCGGGTTCGGGGCTGGCACACGCTCCCAAACCCGGCCATCGCCCCCGGCGAAAACCAACTGCTTGAACCAAGGCCTGCCGTTGTTCGAAACAGGCCGCTTCGCCTAATCAATCAGACCGATTATATCACGGTTGAAAGTGATCAGGCTGTTTATCAGGTCAGTATGAACAAAGGGGTTTACGTAGTATTTTGGCCGGTAACAACAAGAGGGCGAGCTTATTTGATGTTTGCCGAACCCCACAAACCAACCGGACTCAGTCCGTTTTCGCGGCCTAACGGCTGGACGGCCTCCATGCCTAAAGCCCTGTTGCCACCCGGCAACTATGCCATTGGCTTATATACAATCACACCAGAAACCACAACCCTCATTAGCACGGGCCGGGTGGTAACGGTGGATTAATTCAGTCCAGCAGTTTCTTTTCCATCACATACCGCACGAGCGCGGCTGTGTTTTTCACCTGTAGCTTGTTCAGCACATTTTTGCGGTGCGTGTCGATAGGCAATCACGCGCACCTCCGGGAACAGCTTTTTAACCCGGCATGTAGCCTCGATACCGTTCAGATTGGGTATCTCAATGTCCATCAGTACCACATCCACGGATTTCTGTTGCAAAAACTCAATCACTTCCGGGCCATTATGCGCTTCGCCCGCCACCGACCAGTTGGTGGCCCCGTTCGGGCAGCACTTTCAGGCCGTCTAAAAACAGTTGATGGTCGTCGGCAAGAAGCAGCGAACAGGGCATGGCATACGGAGTTTATGGGTACTGGCGTGAACGAAGATAGCATAGTTCACCCCCAGTACCCATAAACCGCTGGAGAATGAAAAAATCGGGTGGATATAGTCGGAAAGCCCTGCTATTTGGATGCAGCAAAGGTCGGGCTTAGGGGTTGGCCATATATCCCCTCAGGACAGTATTTTACGGTCTACACCTTTAAGGGGAGGCCCCGAACTTTGGCCAAAATTTACCAGATTGCTTACAATGAAGTCAGTAAGGTGTTTATGGTCGTGGATAACTCAGTCCGCTACACGAATTTGCCACCCGGCTCATACCGCTTCGAGGTCGTGGCAGCCGACAACGAAGGCCGCTGGACTCCCGCCCCCGGATTCTCACCATTTTGATTCGCCCGGCGTTCTGGCAAACCACCTGATTTGTGCTGTTGATGGCCCTCGTGCTGGCCGGACTGGGCTACGGTGGTGTTCGGCTGTACCTGAAAAACCGGCTTCACAAGCAGCGTCAACGATACCAACTCTCGCTCGATGCCCGGCACACCGAACGCAGGCGGCTCTCCCGCGACCTTCACGATAATATCGGTATGGATCTGGTGCTGCTCAAAATGCGCATCAATACCGTGCTGGTTAACCGCCAGAGCCTATCGACCGAGGAAATTAACCGATTGCAGGATTATTCGGACCGGTTGGGCAGACTGTGCGCCGATGTTCGGGCCATCTACGCACGCTTTGGTGCCGGAACAGGGCCTGGTAATGGCACTGGAGTTGTTGGCGGAGCAGGTGCAGGCCGCGCCCAGCCCACCCTCGAAATTAACTTCACCCACGACAGGGTAGGGGTGGTATCTGCCTCTCTTGAGCAGCCGATGCTGTGGGTGGCCAAAGAACTCCTCAATAACACCATTCGCCACGCCGGAGCCTCGCTCGTTGATGTGGAACTGGAACGGCAAAACGGCATCCCGACCGTTGCCGACAACGGGCGCGGCTATGACCCCGCCCAACTGCCCGACACGGCAGGAATTGGCCTGCAAAACATTCAGACTACAGTGATGGATCTCGAC